>CAUZBE010000030.1:0-14975 GCA_963577885.1 Alphaproteobacteria bacterium | reverse complement strand
TTTGCCCGGCTGGCAAGCGCTGGGTTGCAAGAAAGGACTGGAAGGTGGTCGCTGTTCCCGCTACTACCGCAGCACCATAGGCCGAATTCAGGCGGCGTTTTTCCGTAAAAGCGCGTTTGATGGCATCCTTCTGGCCCGCGGGTACCGTGATCTGTCCATGATCCAGCTTGGCCAGAATCTGGCCATAGGCGGCTTCGGCCCGCTGCCAGGAACTGGTGGCATTGGTTGCGCTGTCCGGGCGCTGGATATAGTGGGTCAGGGGTTGGGGCAGCAGGGTCATGGCGCCGGCGCGGGCGATCAGCTCCATGTTGAACACCACGTCCTCGGCGAAGCGTAGGTCTCCATGATAGCCGCTGCCGGCCAAATTCCGCCGAAACAGGGGGAAATGCGGCACACCGGTGTTCATCATGGTCACGGCATCAATTTCGCGCGGCGCGGCCGCTATGGGGTAGGCCGTGGCGATGGTGTGTCCATCGGGATGCATGGCGCCGGTATTATCGCACGCCAGACCGGTTTTTTGGGCCAGGGGCAGCAGGGCCGAGAGTTTCTCCGATTGCCAGCGATCGTCGCTATCCAGGATCGAGAGATAATTGCCTTGCGCCGCCGCCAGGGCGGCATTCCGCGCGGCCGAGGGACCGGCGCCGATTGCTGGCGTTGGCACCATGTGAATGCGCCCGTCCTCGATGCCATTGGCACGGCATAGGGAGAGATAGTCGGTACCGCAATCGCTGGCAATAATCAGTTCCCAGTTCCCATGCGCCTGGCCGCGGACGCTGTTGACCGCCGCCAGAATAGTCGCCTCCGCCTGGTAGGCCGCCATCAAAATGGTGATTAAAGGCATGAATTCCTACTTTGCCGCGGTTCTGGCTTAGGGTATTGTGGATTTATGGAAAACAAGACTGCAAATTTCGTCACTATTGGCGGTGGCCTGCTGTTCGGCGGGTTCTTGGTGGCCGCATGGACCGGGGTGCTGACCCCTGCCTGGTCTTTTTTCTTTAATGGCATGGTGCGACATTTCATGGAAATGCAATGGGCCCAGTTTAGCTGCTTTTAGGTTTGCCATGGCGCCAGCCGTGAATGCCCAGGGCCAGCCCCGGCCATGAAAGACCGGCCGCCCAGGGGCGTCACCCAGCCGAAAAGCGCCATGCCCGTGAACGACAGCAAATATAAACCGCTGCAGAACAACAGACTGGCCAGGGCAAGGCCATAGCCGGCAACCCGCAACCAAGACGATGACGTAATCGTGGCTAACGCCGCCGTGCCCAGCAGTGCCAGGGCGTGCCAGATCTGATGGCGCACGGTGGTCTGGATACGTCCCAGATCCACCGCCGCCAGCCGGTCTTTCAGACCATGGGCCGCGCCGGCAGCCAGGAAAACTGCCAGGGCGCCGCTGACGCCGGCAAAAACAATAGACCAGTTCGACGCCCTGGATTTTATCACGGCAGGGGCTCGTATACAGCATTGATGGGGACGGTAGCGGCGGAGGCATTGTTCGGCATCGCCAGCATTAGGGCGACCAAATCGGCGATAGTTTCCGGCTGCGTCACATCCTCGCGTTCCAATCCCCCCACTTGCGGCATCATATTCGTATTGACCGGCCCTGGTGCCACCACTGTCACACGGATGCCATCATCCCACAACAGGCCACGGGCGGCCGAACTCAACCCCATGGCCGCGAATTTAGTGATCGCGTAACCGGGGGAGCCCCGTTTGTAACGAATTCCAGCCAGGGAGGTGATATTGACGATACGGCCGCTGCCCGAGGTCCGCAAATACGGTAGGGCGGCCCGGATCAGGCGGTAGGGCGCTCTCAGATTGACCTCCAGCATATGGTCCAGCTTGGCCTCGTCGTCGTCATCGAAGCCAAAGGGCGCGGCGGCGCCAGCGTTGTTGATCAAGCCGTCGATGCGGCCGAATTTTTTCCATCGTGGCATCGGCCCAGGCCTGGAGTGATTCGGGATCAAGCGCGTCAAAAGGCTGACACAGGCAATCATCGCCCTGTTGCCCCGCCAGCGCAGCCGGCCGGGCGCCCAGGCTGAGGCGGTAGCCGTCCTGGCGCAAACGATGGGCGATGGCTGCGCCAATGCCTCGGTTGGCCCCGGAAAGCAGGATGACGCGGCCTTTTGGATCCAGGCGGCCTGGGTTGCTTTTGTTCATATTCGTGGTCCTTTACCAATGCGCGGCACTTTGTATTGCACTCATGCGCCGACAATCCTATAAGATCGCGTTTTGATGAGCGATATATCTCCGAACGGTTTTCCATTCCGTCACCTCTTGGGCATTGAGGGGCTGTCGCCGTCCGATATCACTGAAATCCTAGATCTGGCCGACCAATACGTGACACAAAACCGTCAGGTCGACAAAAAACGTTCGATCTTGAGCGGTCGCACGCAGATCAATTTATTTTTCGAAACCTCGACCCGCACCCGTACATCGTTCGAATTGGCGGGTAAGCGCCTGGGCGCTGATGTGATCAACATGACGGCGACCGCTTCGGCCATTAAAAAGGGCGAGACCCTGATTGATACCGCGGCGACCCTGAATGCCATGCACCCGGACGCCCTGGTGGTGCGCCACCCCAATTCCGGCGCCGTCGCCCTGTTAAGCCAAAAGATGGATTGCAGCGTTATCAACGCTGGCGATGGCAGCCATGAACATCCGACCCAGGCGCTGCTTGATGCCCTGACCATCCGTCGCCGTTTGGGCCATCTGCACGGCCTGACCGTGGCCATCTGCGGCGATATACTGCATTCCCGCGTGGCGCGTTCGAATATCATGCTGTTGAACATCATGGGCGCCCATGTCCGCGCCATCGCACCGCCCACCCTGTTGCCCGGCGCCATGGACCGCATGGGGGTCGAGGTCTTCCACGACATGACCGAGGGCCTCCGGGACGTGGATATTGTGATGATGCTGCGCCTACAGAACGAACGTATGAACGGGGCCTACGTGCCGTCGACGCGGGAATATTACCATTTCTTTGGTTTGGATAGTGCCAAGCTGGCCAAGGCCAAGCAGGAGGCTCTGATCATGCATCCCGGTCCCATGAACCGGGGAGTGGAAATTGACAGCGAATTGGCTGACGACATCAACCGCAGCGTCATCCGCGAACAGGTGGAGATGGGTGTGGCCGTGCGCATGGCGGTGCTTGACCTGCTCTCGCGGCAAACGTCAAATCAACCGCCCGTCGGTCCCGAAGGGACCACGACGTGAGCGCCACTGCCTATACTAACGCCCGCCTGATCGATCCGGCCAGCGGTCTCGATAGCCTCGGCGCCCTGCTAACCAATGATGGTCAGATCGCCGACCTTGGGCCGGGCCTGTTCGCGGGCGGCATACCGGATGGCGTCGAGGTGGTGGATTGCGGCGGCCGGGTGCTGTGTCCCGGCCTGATCGATATGCGCGTCTTCGTGGGCGAGCCCGGCGCCGAGCATAAGGAAACCCTGGCCTCTGCCTCGCTGGCAGCGGCGGCGGGCGGCGTCACATGCATTATCGTCCAGCCGAACACAGATCCGGTGATCGACGATGTTGCGTTGGTCGAATACATAAAACGTCAGGCCCGGGACAAGGCGGTGGTGCGGATCCATCCCATGGCCGCGATTACCAAGGGGCTGTGCGGGGAAAAAATGGCCGAACTGGGTCTGATGGCGCAGGCAGATGCGGTCGCCTTCACCGATGCCGATCGGGCCGTGGCCGATGCACAGGTGATGCGCCGGGTGCTCAGCTATGCCTCCGCCTTCAATCTGTTAATCTGCCATTACCCGGAAGAACGGACCCTAGCCCGCAATGGCGTCATGAACGCGGGCGAAGTGGCGATGCGGCTGGGGCTGCCGGGCATCCCGACCCAGGCCGAAACCATCATGGTGGAGCGCGACTTGCGCCTGGTGGAAATGACCGGCGGGCGATATCACGCCGCCTGTTTGTCGACGGCCCAGGCGATTGAGGCGTTGGCCGTGGGTAAGGCGCGGGGCTTGCCAGTGTCAGCGGCGGCGGCGGTCCACAGCTTTGCCTTGAACGAGACCGCGGTGGGGGAATACCGCACATTCGCCAAGACCGCGCCGCCCCTGCGGGACGAGGCGGACCGCCAGGCCGTCGTCGCGGGCCTGGCGGGTGGCATCATCGATGTGATCTGTTCCTGCCATGACCCACAGGATGTGGAATCCAAACGCCTGCCATTCGAGTTGGCGGCCACGGGCATCATTGGCCTGGAAACCATGCTGCCGTTGGCGCTGGAACTATATCATAACGGCGCCATAGGCCTTTCCGACCTGCTGGCAAAAATGACCTGGCGCCCGGCGCAACTGCTGGGCCTACGGGGCGGAAAATTGTCGCCGGATGCGCCGGCCGATCTGCTGATATTTGATCCCGATAAGCCGTGGCGCATCGACGAGGACAATTTTCACAGCAAGGCCAAGAATACGCCCTATCATGGGCGCCCCGTACAGGGCCGGCCCTGGCGTACAGTAGTCGGTGGCAGGGTGGTATACTCCGATCCAAACAGTGGGGATTAGAGTATGCCGACCCCTTTGGGTGATTTGACATATATCTGGCCCTTTTGGGCCGCCGGCGCGGTGGGCTATCTGCTGGGTTCCATCCCCTTTGGCCTAGTGTTGACCCGTCTTGCCGGCCTGGGCGACCTGCGCGCCATCGGCTCTGGCAATATCGGCGCCACCAACGTGCTGCGCACGGGCAACAAGGGCCTGGCCGCCCTCACCCTGTTTTTGGATGGCGGCAAGGGAGCAGTGGCATATTTGCTAGGCTCGATGTACGGTCCAGACATGGCGGTTCTGGCCGGCGGTGGGGCCTTCATTGGGCATTTGTTTCCGGTCTGGCTGCGCTTTCGCGGTGGCAAGGGCGTCGCGACATTTCTAGGCGTGTTGCTGGCGGCGAACTGGCCCACTGGTGTGCTTTGCTGTCTGACCTGGCTGGCCGTTGCCGCCGGGTTGCGCTATTCCTCTCTCGCCGCCTTGATCGCGGCGCTGGCCGGACCCGCGTTCGCCTGGTGGCTGGGCGATTGGCAAATCATGGAACTGGCCGCCTTCATGACTATCCTTATCTTCATTCGGCATCACCAGAATATCCGCCGCCTGTTTCGGGCAACGGAGCCCCGGATCGGCACGAATAAGTCCACATAGATCCATGGATTTTGTTACACTTCCTCTGTCGGAACAGGCGATGGGGTGACTAAGCGGCATGGCTGATGTGGCAGATATTCGGACCGGACGTTTAAGTGCTGTGGCGCTGGCGGAAAATTTCGCCGACGTGCACCGGCCCCTGGACCCTGCCGCTGCGTTGGTCGATGCCAACCGTTGTTATTTTTGTTACGACGCACCCTGCATCGGCGCCTGTCCCACGGGCATCGACGTACCCGGCTTTATCCGCGCCATCGCTACGGGTAATGTGACCGGGGCCGCCCTGACCATATTGCAAGAGAACATTTTCGGCGGCAGTTGCGCCCGGGTCTGCCCCACGGAAATTCTCTGCCAGGGCGCCTGCGTTCGCAATGGTGACGGCGATCGGCCTATCCAGATTGGTCTGTTGCAACGCCACGCCACGGATCATCTGAAGTCGGGCGCGCGCCATCCCTTCACTCGTGCGCCAGCAACTGGGCGAACGGTCGCCGTGGTCGGGGCCGGGCCGGCGGGGCTGGCCTGTGCCCATGGCCTGGCCCGGCAGGGGCACGACGTGATCGTGTTCGAAGCCCGGAGCAAGCCTGGTGGCCTGAATGAATTTGGTATCGCTGCCTACAAGGTGCCCGATAACTTCGCTCAGGAAGAGGTGTCATTCATCACCGCCATCGGCGGTATTGAAATACATTCTGACCGGACCCTGGGCCGGGACCTTACCCTGGCCCAATTGCGCCTGGATTTTGACGCGGTCTTCCTTGGTTTGGGCCAGGATGGGGTCCGGGCCCTTGATGCGCCAGGCGCGGATCTGACCGGAGTGCACAACGCCGTAGACTACATTGCCGCGCTGCGGCAGGCTGATGATCTTGCCAAGCTGCCAGTTGGCCGCCGGGTGGTGGTGATCGGCGGCGGCAACACAGCGATTGATATTGCCGTGCAGACAAAGCGCCTGGGCGCCGATGATGTCACCATTTTCTATCGCCGGGGCCCGGTGCAGATGGGCGCCACCCATCACGAACAGGACTTTGCCCAGATCAACGGCGTGCGCATTAAGCACTGGCTCCGGCCGTTACGTATCGATAACCACGAAGGGGCAGTCACGGCGGCGGTCTTCGCCGCCGTTGGGCAAGATGATAGCGGCAGCCTGGCGGATACGGGGGCTGAACAAACCATTCCCTGCGACATGGTATTTAAGGCGGTGGGCCAGACCTTCGTGCCGCTGGGGCAGGGCGGCCCCGAATTGGCCGCTGGCCGCATTGCCGTGGGGCCAAACGGACAGACCTCGTTACCTGATGTCTGGGCTGGCGGGGATTGCGTCGCGGGCGAGGATTTGACCGTCCAGGCCGTGCAGGATGGCAAACTGGCGGCCCGCGCCATGGACTTATTTTTGCGTAATATGGAGGCTTAAGGGCATGGCGGATCTACGCTGCGAGTTCGCCGGCATCAAATCGCCAAACCCGTTCTGGCTGGCCTCGGCCCCGCCTACCGACAAGGCCTATAACGTGGAACGGGCCTTCAAGGCCGGTTGGGGCGGTGTTATCTGGAAGACCCTGGGTGAGGATCCGCCCATTGTTAACACTACCTCGCGCTATGGCGCCACCGCGGTCAATGGTCAGCGCATGGTGGGGTTCAGTAACATCGAGCTAGTCACCGACCGACCCCTAGACATTAATCTCGCCGAGATCAAACAGATCAAGCGGGACTGGCCCGACCGCGCTGTCCTCGTATCGCTCATGGTTCCGTGCGAGGAGGCGCCCTGGAAGAAAATACTGGCGGCGGTGGAAGACACCGGCGCCGATGGTGTGGAGCTCAACTTTGGCTGCCCCCATGGCATGTCCGAGAGAGGCATGGGCTCCGCCGTCGGCCAGGTGCCGGAATATGTCGAGATGGTGACACGCTGGTGCAAAGCCACGACGGCGATGCCGGTATTGGTCAAGCTGACCCCCAATGTCACCAATATTCTGGCCCCGGCGCAGGCTGCCAAGGCCGGCGGGGCGGACGCGGTATCCTTGATAAATACGGTCAATTCCATCGTTTCGGTGGACTTGGACCGCATGGCGCCGAACCCCATGGTCGATGGTAAGGGCAGCCATGGCGGCTATTCCGGGCCGGCGGTGAAGCCCATCGCCCTGCATCTGGTGGCCGAGATCGCGGCCGATCCTGCATGCGCCGGCATGGCCATATCGGGCATTGGCGGTATTGAAAGCTGGCGCGACGCGGCCGAATTTATCTCGCTCGGCTCTCATTCCGTTCAGGTTTGTACCGGCGCTATGCACTATGGCTTTAAGATCGTCGACGATATGATTGATGGCCTGGACAACTGGATGGATAGCAAGGGCCATGGCCGTTTGCAGGACTTTCACGGCGCCGCCATTGCCAATCTGGTCGATTGGCAGGATCTGAATATCAATTATGAACTGCTGGCGCGGATTGATCAGGACAAATGTATCAAGTGCGGTTTGTGCCATATCGCCTGCGAAGATACTGCCCATCAGGCTATTTCCGTGACCGGCCAGGGCGCTGCGCGGCGCTTTGAGGTGATCGACCCTGAATGCGTCGGTTGCAATTTATGCGCCCATGTGTGCCCGGTTGAAGGCTGTATCGAGATGGTGCCAGTGGACAACGGCAAACCCTATTTGAACTGGGCCCAGGACCCGCGAAATCCCCAGGCAGGGCCGGCGCAATAGGGGCGGGCATCTTTCGTTGCGTGCGTGCTGGGGGTTGGCTATGGTCCGCCCTTCGCGCGGAATTAAGCGCGGCGGCGGAACCGTATTTTCTTGCACTAGGAGCGGAATTAAATGGTCGAAGTGGGTGGTATCGCGGCGGATCGGTTGCGGCAATTTATCGAGCGGATCGAGCGGCTGGAAGAAGAAAAGGCGGCCCTGGCCAGTGACGTGCGGGAGGTCTATTCGGAGGCAAAGGCCGTGGGCTTTGACCCCAAGGTCATGCGCCAGGTGGTCAGGTTGCGGAAGATGAATACCGCCGATCAGCAGGAGATGGAAGCCCTGATCGATACTTATAAGCACGCGCTCGGCATGGAGTGAAACGAGAACGCGGCAGATCAAATCCGTCGCTGTTTGCGGCACCGGTACCATGGGCGCGGGCATCGCTGTTCTGTGCGCCAATGCCGGTTTGCCGGTACCGTTTTGGGATATGCCGGCAGCCAAGGGTACGCGCAATGGCGTCGCGGATGCCGCCCTGGAAGAGATTCAGGGGCCCCGCCAGCCGATGCAGAAAGATACGGAAGCCCTGGCGCGGATAACCGTGGGTGACTTTGAGGATAAGGTGACCAAGGTCGCCGGCCATCACTGGGTCGTCGAGGCCATAATCTAGGGCCTGGCAGTCAAGAGGAATTTCTTCACCGGGGTGGAGGCACTGCGCAGCGAAGGCTCTATTGACACCGCGAATACCTCCGGCATCATGCTCCGCACCATTGCCGACGGCTTACCGGACCGTCTGGGCCGGGACAGTGCGATTACCCATTTTTCAACCCGGTTCTGGTCATGAAGCTGGTGGAACTGATCCCCGGCGCGCAAACCGACGGCGACGCGACGGACACCCTGGCCGATTTCCTGGGCGGCGAACTTGGCAAGGGCGTAGTTTTTGCCAAGGATACGGTGAAATTTTATCGCAATCGGATCGGTTGCTTCTGGCTGCTCAACGGCCTGAACGAGGCCCAGACAGCGTTTGATGCGGGTTGCTCCATGGAGGAAATCGATGCTGCGTTAAGCAAACCCTTGGGCGTACCGCCGACGGGACTGTTCGGTCTGCTAGACCTAATCGGATTGGACGTGATGGCCCTGGTGGCGGAAGACCTACGGCAGAACCTGCCGGAAAATGATATTGGCCTGGCCCATGCCAAATTCCCTAAGGTTGTGCAGGAGATGCTCGAACGCGGCTAGATCGGCCGCAAGGTGGACGCCGGATCTTTCCGTAGGGGCAAGACCGCCGATGGCGAACGCAGCAAGGAAACCTTCGATCTAACCACAAGAGAGTGGCGTCCCAGCGAGGTCGTGGAACTGCCCGATGATCTGCTCCACGCCGAAGTTATTCTGTTTGACCATGGGCCTCTGGATGCCATGGCCTGGGCCGTTATGGGCGGTACATTATTGTATGCCGCCGATCTGATCCCCCAGATCAGCGACGATGCGGTCAACATCGACAACGCCATCCGCGGGGGTTTTGGTTGGCGCTAGGGCCCGTTCGAATTACTCGACCATCTAGGCCCGGACCGCGTCATGGCCCGCCAGGAAGCCGAAGGCCGGCCCCTACCCAAAATGCTCCAGGTTTTACGCGAGGCTGGCGCCGCTGGTTTTTATCGGGATGAAGGCACCGAGTTCCTGGGCCTCGACGGAGCCCGGCACCCGGTACCGCAGGCCACAACGGGGCGTAAGCGCTCCGTAATTACCGGCAATCGTTTAATCGAACAGCGTCAGGTCGATTTCGTCACCCATCTTGCAATAGCCCAGATCGCTGGGGTGAAGGCCGTCGCCGCAATCATATATCGGCTGCATTTGGGTCGGACACTCGGGATCGCGCAACGCCTTGTCAAAATCGATGACGCCGTCCAGGGCGCCGCTTTCGCGGATCCATTCGTTGAGCGTGACGCGATGCCCCTCGCGTACCGGGTTCCAGGCGCCCGGCAGGAATGTCTCATTTCCGAACGGCGTCAAAGTGGCGCCAAACAGCTTGATCCCGCGGGTCTGTGCCCGCAATGCCATCTGGAAGAGGCCGGCGATCATCTGTTCGGCGGTAACCTCCTGGTCGGGCTTGGCGATGCGGTTGCGCAGGTCGTTAGTGCCAAGCATGATGATGGCATGGCTCACGCCGGGTTGGGCCAGCACATCGCGGTCGAACCGCCGCAATCCGCTGTCGCCGCGCAGATCGTGCAGGACCCGGTTGCCGCCGAGGCCCTGGTTCATCACCCCCAAAGGCCGGCTATCCTTCCGCGCGGCTAGCCGCCGGGCCAACTGGTCGGGCCAGCGGTTATAGGTGTCATGGGTCGAGATGTTGGCGTCGGTCAGGGAGTCGCCAAGCGCGACCACGCCGCCGGTCTCTGTCGAGGCCAGTACGTCGATGCCGTTGATGAAGAACCATTCATCGGTGATCGTGCCCACCGGCATATTGATTTCGGCGGCGAAATTTCCCGGCGGCGAGATGTAATTGGTCTGCCGGGCGTAGCGCCCAGTGATCTGGAAGCTGGCCGGGATCTCGCCGGGCAGATGAAACGAAACCGCCAGGTCAGCCAGGGGCTCCACATCGAGTTTGACCGGATCGCTGATCACCAGCGCGCCTGCCGCGACCGTCGCCGAACCTGCGCCGCCAAACGTGAGTTTGCGCGCCGAGCCCGGCACGATCGCCGGGCCCTTGTCCCGGATCCCGATATAGGCTGCGCCGATGGCGAGGGTGCCGGTGCCATAGGCGTTCGACAGCCGCAGCCTCAAGGTATCGCCGCCGATACTGATGCGTGGGTTCATCCGCAATGTGTGATTGTTGAAACCCACGCCGGCGTCACTCGGCGCCGGCGAAGTAGCCCAGGTGCCCACCCAATGCCTGTTGTTGTCCATCGGTCATCTTCTCCTGTCGCAGTGCAAACCTGCCCTAGCTTCTAGGTTTGCCGCCCATTGCAATATTGTCGTAGACGCCGATACCTTGGATGATCAGAAATTTGAAAGGACCATCGTCCAAGCCATGGACGTAGTGCGCGACCTTGGGCGGGACCTCGCAACGTTCGCCCGGCCCGAGTACGTATTCCGTTCGCGGCGCGCGCGTCTCGACCACCATCGGCCCTTCAAGACAGACGAATGAGTCGGTGATCTCGCTGTGATAGTGCCAGGGGATGCATTCGGTTTTGGCCAGTGTGAGGATCGTCACGCGCATGTCGGCGCCTTCCATGACCGTCTCGCGGCCCGCGATCGTCGCGGCTTCATAGGGACGTGCTTCCACTTCAACCTCCATTTTTTTGCGATCATAGTGTCCGACCCATGGATCAGCCGGCACCGCGGATAGTATCAAGCATGAGGGGGGCCATTACACCGTAAAACTTGCCGGCGCGGCGTTTTCAGCCTTACTGTGGAGGCTGTTCTAGTCGGCGCGCTTCGCTAGGAAATATACCAGGGGATACAATGGCAACTGAAACATTGGACTACACGACTGATCACATCGCCTATTTGCAGCACGACGGCACGTCGCTGAATTTGCGATTTCTCCGCCCGCTCGGTGCAGGACCATTTCCACTGGTGGTCGATCTTCATGGCGGCGCCTGGACCATGGGTGATTTGACCGGGTGCCAGGATCGCGATGAAATTTTGGTTAAAGCAGGGTTCGCCACAGCGGCGCTGGATTTTCGCCATGCGGGCGATGGCTATCCAACCTCCCTGGTCGATATCAACTATGCCATACGCTGGTTGAAATCGCAGTCGGAACGGCTTCGTATAGATCCTAACCGGGTCGGCATCACCGGCCAGTCCAGCGGTGGGCATCTGGCAATGCTGTCGGCCATGCGTCCAGCCGATCCGCGCTACACTAGCATTGAACTGAATTTCGATGGGCCGCCCGTAACAGCGAACGTGCGCTGTGTGGCCATGACATGGCCGGTCATCAATCCGTTATCGCGCTATCGCCACGCGCTCCGGCTGCGGGATAGTGCCGAGCCACCGGCCTGGACTGCATCAATTCCCGAACGCCATGATCTATACTGGCAGAACGAAGAGAATATGGCCGAGGGCAATCCATTGCTGGCCTTGGAGCGGGGTGAAGCCGTTCAGACCCCGCCGGCGCTTTGGGTCCAGGGCCGCCCGGACGAGATTCACGATTACCGCGATCCGGAATCCGATCTCGACCTCAACGAACCGGAGCGTTTTGCCGTGTGCTATCGCGAGGCTGGCGGAGAGATCGGGGTGCACTATGTGGACCAGGCCAATCGCGCCGCTGCATCGCTTGACCCACTTGTCGCCTTTTTCGAGACACACTTGTCGTAGGGGCCGCGAGAACGGAGGAATAAGTGCAGTTGCGGGATTTCGAATAACAATCCGGGCGGAGGGTACATGAAAGTCTTTCTTTTCGATCTGCTAGCTTATGGCGAGAACCTCGAGCACCTTAGGACCGGGATTGAGTTACCCTATCCACTGTCAAAAAAGCATTTCAAGGCGGACGTGGCGGTGTGCACCTACGCTGAACACCTGGCCGCCTGGGAAGAGATGGACCAGCTCGGCTATGATGGGATCGGGTTTAACGAACACCACTGCTCGCCCTATGGGCTGATGAATTCACCCAACTTGATGGCATCGGCCGCGGCCCAGCGCACCAAAAACCTGAAACTGCTGATCTACGGCAACCTGCTGCCGCTACACGAGCCGTTGCGTCTGGCGGAAGAACTGGCAATGCTGGACTGCTTGTCGGACGGTCGGCTGATATCCGGATTTGCTCGCGGCATTCCCCGCGAATACCAGGTCCATAATGTGCCGTTGGCAGAATCGCGCGCGCGCTTTGAGGAGGCCTACGAGATCGTTACCCGGGCCTGGACGGAGGATGTGTTTTCCTACGAGGGCAAGTTCTGGTCCTACAAGGATGTGGCCATCTGGCCGCGCCCGGTACAGCGCCCCCATCCGGAGATTTGGGTGCCGGTCCTGGGCAGCAAAGAATCTATCGAATTCGCCGCCGCGAGAAATATTCCGATTACGCCGGGGCTTGCCGGCGGCGGCTTGCGCGAGGATATCATCCGTTATTACGCGAAATGCCTGGCCCAGGCCGGCCACACCTTCACGCCCAACCATCTGTCGCTCGGCATCAGCGCCTATATAGCCGACAGCAAGGCGCAGGCGGTGAAGGAGATGGGCCCCTATGAGCTTTACTTCAACCGGGCCCTGTTCAGCCATGGCAGTTTCAACGCAACCGAGAAACAGCGCAAGGCTGGCTATGTCAGCCAATCGTCGACGGACTATGTGCGGCCGGAAAACCTAAGCGCCGTGGCCATGCCGCGCGAGGTCATGCGGAATATGACCATCGAAGATGTCGCGCGGCGGGCGGAGGAACTGCCCTGGGGCACCCCGAAAGAGGTAACTGAGCGGATCATCCAGGCCGGGGAACACGCGGGCGCCAACATGGTGCAGATCAGCCTGAACCGCGGCGCCATGCCGCACGAAATGTTCATTGAGCAGATCCGCCGTTTTGCCAAGGAGGTGCTGCCGGCGTTGCAGGCCCATGAGGTCAAGGGGGTGCCAGCCGAGGAGGCGTCATCCCGGTGACATTCCGGCGCGATCCTTTGCATTTTTGATTAGACCAAGTTTCGCGATCTACTTGTTCAGGAAATGCAACGGCAGGCCGGGGCGGGGCCAGTCCATGGCGATCAGCCGTCCGGTGGCCGCCAGGGTGATATAGGCGGTTTTCAGGTCGGGGCCACCGAAACAGATGTTCGTGGTCATGATATCGGGCATGGGAATGAACTCGACAACACCGCCCTCCGGTGCGGCGACGGTGATGCCTCCGGTCATCAGGGTGGCGACGCAGATGTTGCCGTTGGCTTCCAGGGCCAGGGAATCAAAACGCACATTGCCATCGGGCGCCATCACCAGATCGCCCCATTCGATGGCCGGCCAGGGCCGCCGCGACAATTGCCCCTCGCCGACGATATCCCAGGCGACCAGCCGCCCGGCATCGGTCTCGGCTGCGTAGACCCGTTTGTCATCGGGCGACAGGCCGATGCCATTGGGCTTGGCTAGGGGGTGCATGGCCTCGATGATTAGGCTGCCGTCAGACCGTGCGTAGTAAATGGCGCCGTGCACCAACTCCCGTTCCCACGCCTTGCCCAGGTCGGTGAACCAGAAATTGCCCTGTGCATCGAAAACGATGTCGTTGGGTCCGCTTAACGGACGGCCGTTGCATTCGCTATATAAAACCTCGACCGCGCCGGTATCCAGGTCGATCCGTTCGATGCGCCCCGAGACATAATCGTCGGCCGGGGCAATGGGATGGTTCAGGCCGTCGTCCACGCCCCATTTAAAGCCGCCGTTGTTACAAATATAGACTTTGCCATCGGGGCCCAGGGCCGCGCCGTTGGGGCCGCCTCCCGTCTTGGCGATAATCTCCTGTCGGCCGTCGGGGTGTACCCGGGTCAGGGACTGGCGTTCGATCTCCACCAATATAACGCTGCCGTCGGGCATGGCGATGGGTCCCTCGGGAAATTGCAGGCCGGAGGTGATTTCTCTGAACTCAGTCATGTTAGCCTCATCGTCTCGAACTTATTTCAGCGGCGAAAAGGGCGCCGGCAGCAACAGCATATTCTGCATTTCTTCCAAGTATTGCCCGCCTTCCTTCAGGAAAGCCTGCCAGTCGGGGTCGGCGCCGGCATTGGCGCGGGCCTGGGCCCGATGAGCCAGATCGTTATAGACCCAGAGATGGGAAACCTCGTTCGGGTTTTCCGCCTCCGTATGCCACAAACAGACGTTTTTCGAATGCCGCTCGCGTACTGGCATGGCGCCCGAAATAGCGTCGGCGAAGGCAGCGGCCTTGCCGATGCGGGTCTGGTAATAGCGGTACTCATAGATATTGCCGCTGCTACCCGGCGCCTTCAAGGGCAGGCGCGGATGCATCAAGCGGATTTCCTGGCGTCGGATCAGCGGTTGCACATGGGCCACATATTCGGTCCGCCAGTCCGGGTTCTGGGCCAGTCCGGCGCGGGCCTCCGCCCGGGCGTTGAGGTCGTCGTAAGACCAAAGATGCAGAATCTGGTTTAGGGTGCCGAACTCGCTGAACCAATAGCCTTCCATCTTGCCGTAATCGTTGCCCCGTATCTTGACCGCCCGTTCCTCGGCCAGCTTCAGGAATTCCGGCACCTTGCCCGGCCATAAT
>CAUZBE010000029.1:0-15008 GCA_963577885.1 Alphaproteobacteria bacterium | reverse complement strand
CATCGCGGATTGGGCCGCGACGGACGGTGCTGTTGCGATCCGTGTCATGATGGCGCACGGCTATTCGGAGGACCCTGACATCGCCGGTATCAACCGGGTCCTAGAGGGCGCCGCCCGCCATGCCCTGCCGGTCAATCTGTTATGCTGGGGCCGCCTGGAACTGGCCGCGCAGCTTGCCGCCAAGAACCCCAAGACAATGTTGATTATCGATCATCTTGGCCTGCAACAGCCGTTCGAGCCGCCAGCCCCGCTAGAGCCGTTCGCCGAACTGCCCCAGCTTCTAGGTCTGGCACAATACGAAAATATCGCCGTAAAAATTAGCGGCGCCTGCACCCTGTCTCGCGAACCGTTCCCTTTCGACGATATCTGGGATCCGCTCTACCGCATCTTCGACAAATTCGGCTTTGACCGCTGCATGTGGGGCACTGATTGGACCCGAGCGGTCAAACTGTTGAGCTATGCACAGGGGGTGGAGCCGTTCCGCCTGACCGACCGCCTATCGGACGGCGACCGCGCGGCCCTCATGGGCGGCACCGTGCAGCGCATTTACAACTGGTCGCCGACGTAGAAAGTCTAGGCTCCTGCCGGGGCCATGATGTCTATGGCAAAGTGCTCCATGCGGTCCAGGCTTTCCGCCATGGTGGGAGCGCGGATGTCGAAGATCAGTTCTTCGATGCCCAGGGCGGCATAGGTGTGAATATCCTCGATCACCTGGTCGTTGGTGCCCGAGAACGGTCGCCGTGCGCCATCGGGCGCGGCGATGGCCGTGTCGTACAATGGGGCCTTGAACGACAGGGTCATGGCATCGAAATCCCGGCCTTCGGCCACGGTCAGTTGTTTTAGCTCCGACAACATCACTGCCACCTCATCGGGGGGCAGGGGCACGGCGGCGTTGGCGCCGACCGGGTGCCAGCCGTCGCCATAACGCGCCGCGCGGCGTAGCGCTGGTCGGCTGTGGCCGCCAATCCAGATCGGCGGGCCTGGCCGCTGCACCGGCAGGGGCTCGCAGCGGACTTCGTCGAATTGGTAGAATTTGCCCTGGTGGCTGACCGGCCCACCTGCCCATAGCTTGGCAAAAATTTCCAGGTATTCGTTGCTCGCGGCACCGCGCTTGGCGAAATCGGGGGCGCCTAGGGCAGCGAATTCCTCCGCCATCCAGCCGACGCCAACGCCTACTGTGACCCGGCCTTTTGACAGCACATCGATGGTAGCCAAGACCTTGGCCGTGACCACCGGGTTGCGGTGGGGCAGGATCATGACCGAGCTGACCAGGCGCAGTTTTTCCGTCTTGGCTGCTATAAAGGCCATCAGGGTCAACTGCTCTAAGGCATCGCCCTCTCCAGGGAAGGCGCCCGTGACCGTATAGGGGTATTTCGATTCGATTTTGGTCGGAAAAATGATGTGATCGGCGATCATCACGGAATGAAAGCCCAGTGCCTCGCCCTGCGTGGCGAGCGTCACTAGGTGATCGGGCCCGGATGTCGGGCCCCGCGTGGGCAGATAAAATCCATACCGCATGGCCGACCCTCCCTTAAAGTTCCAGCACCGCCTTGGCGATGATATTGCGCTGAATTTCGTTGCTGCCGCCATAAATCGTAGCGGCCCGGCGCAACAGGCGTTCCTGCATCAGGCCGACGGCATGGTCCGGCCCAATGGGGGGCACGTTACGTTCCGCATCCTGGGCATCAGGGGGATAGGGCGCGGCATAATTGGCGATGGCCTCGATCATCAATTCGTTCAGGGTCTGCTCGACCTCGGTGCCGTTTATTTTTAGGGTCGAGGCTTCCGGTCCCGGTGGCTGACCGGATTTCTCCTGAGCCAGGGTGCGCAGCTGGGTAAATTCTAGGGCCTGCAGGCTGACCTCGGCCTGACTGATCCGGGTGCGGAACGAAGGGTCATTCAGGATGCTTTCGCCGCCGTCCAATTGGACCTCCGCAACGGCTTTCAGGCGTTCGAATTTGCGTTTGGATTTGCCGACCCCGGCGATGCCCGTGCGTTCATGACCAAGGAGGAATTTGGCGTAGGTCCAGCCCATGTTCTCCTCGCCGATGCGGTTCCTGACTGGCACGCGGACATCGTCGAAGAATACTTCGTTCAGATAATGATAGCCGTCGATGGAGATGATAGGTTTTACCGCGATGCCCGGTGTGGTCATGTCGATCAGCAGGAAAGATATTCCCTGCTGTGGCTTGGCTTCCGGGTCGGTACGCACCAGGCAGAACATCCAGTTAGCGTGATGAGCATGGGAGGTCCAGATCTTGTGGCCATTAACTACATAGTCATCGCCATCTCTTACCGCCCGCGTTGACAGCGAGGCGAGGTCCGAACCGGAGCCCGGCTCAGAGTAGCCCTGGCACCACAGGCGCTCGCCGGAAATGATCGGGGCCAGGTGCTGTTGTTTTTGTTCCGGGGTGCCGAATGCGCAGATCACGGGGCCGACCATGGAGATACCGAACGGGCTTTGTCGGGGGCAGTCGGCCGCCTGATATTCCGCGTCATAGATATATTTCTGTACCGCGTTCCAGCCGGCGCCGCCGTACTCCACCGGCCAGTGGGGTGCCCCCCAGCCTTGGGCATGCAGAATTTTTTGCCAGGTCATGGTAAAATCCCGGGGCACATAGGATGACGCCACGCGGACCCGGTCACGAATTTCCGTGGGCAGCTTCGTGGTCAGAATGCTCCGCACCTCGTCGCGAAAGGCCAGTTCCTCGGCATTGAAGATCAGGTCCATGGCAGTATCCTTCTCATCCACTCTCATACACAGCAATTGCCGCAAACATAGCCAAAAAATACCGACCCATGTAAATGTGCCTATTCGAACCTTGCCAGCCGATAGGGCGCCAGAATATCGATCGGCTGGGCGCTCAGAATTTCCTCCGCCGCCAATCTCCCCACCAGGGCGGCCAGCGTGACGCCGCTGTGCATCACGGTGGCATACAGACCAGATATTTGGGCGGCGGGCCCGATGACGGGCAGGCCGTCGACGGGCACGGGACGTAGTCCCAGGGTATGGCGTTCCATGCGGACTGCATCGCCCCTGACAAGCAAGCGGCGTACGGAGGCCAGTAGCGCCTCCGCCGCGGCACCGGCATCGTCGGGGGCCGCACCGCCGGCGAAGTCCGCGCCCGCGATAATCCGGCCATCCGCGTTCTGGCGCATATGCACATCAGGCGCCAGGACCAAGCCGTTGAGGGTGAGGGGTAGCGGCGCGCTCTGCGCCAGGAAGCCAAGCCGGTTCGCCATGGGCAATGCCACGCCGACGCTTCCCGCCAATAGTTCACAAGCGGCGCCGGCCGCCAGAACCACATGCTCGGCATTGATCAGGCCCGTTGCTGTCGCAACGCCTGTAACTCGGCCGTTTTGAAATGTGATGGCGCACACGCCATCGTTATTGATCCGCGCGCCGTGTTCGGCTGCCGCATTTAGTAGGGCCTGCGCCGTTGCGCTGGGCGACAAGCTGCCCTCCAACGACGAATGGGCCACCTGATCCGGATAGCTGTAGAGCGCGGGCTCCCGTGCCGCCGCCTCGGTTGCCGAAATCAGGCGCGTCGGATAGCCCCACGAGGCGTGTGCCGCGACTTCGCTCTCCATGGCGTCCAAGTCGTGGGTCCAGGCGATGGAGCCGTTCCAGTTGATCGCCAGCCGGTCGCCCAGTTCGTTCTGCAGGCGGTGCCAGTCCAATATGGCCTTCATGCGGAGTTCAAAATAGGGCCGGGCGTTTCCCGCCGCGCTATTAATCCAGGCGAAGGAGGCCGCCGTGGCGACGCCGCCGGGTTCGCCGTCCGTCAGAACGCTTACCTCGGCGCCACGGACCGCCAGATGATAGGCAACCGAGGCGCCAATTATACCGCCGCCGATGACAATAATATTCATGGCTTTGCTTTCCGCATAGGCATCAATACCGCCCCCGTTCAGACGGCCTTGCGGCGGGCTTCGCGGATTAGGTTGCTTAGTAGGTTGGGGCGCAGTGGTTTGCGGTTGATGTTGATGTCCAGGCCGGCCAGGGCATCGGCGACCGCATTCAGAACCGCCGGTACGGCGCCGATCAGGCCGCCTTCGCCGACGCCCTTAAAACCACCGACCGTGTCGATGGAAGGCGACTGGATATGTTCAACCTTGAACAGGGGTACGTCCTCGGCGGTTGGCAGCAGGTAGTCGAGTAGCGTGGCGTTCTGCAATTGGCCCTCGTCGTCGTAGATGAACTCTTCCATCAGGGCTTCGCCGATACCCTGCGCCGCACCGCCGTGAATTTGTCCATCGACGATCATCGGATTAATCAGACGGCCACAGTCGTGCACCACGGCGTAGTCCTCAATCTCCACCCGTCCGTCTTCCGCATCCACCGAAAGCTGGACGATATGGGCCGCATTCGCCATCGTGACCAGGGGCGGGTCGTAATAGTCGTTTTCCTCCAGGCCGAATTCCTCACCTTCGGGCAAGGTATAATTGTTCATGGAATAGGCCGTCTCGGCTATTTCCATAAAACTCAGCCCATGTTGCGGCACGCCCGCCACATGGGCGCGGCCAGCCTCGATAACGATATCCTCGTCGGCGGCCTCCAGTATGTGGGCGGCGATGCGGCGCATCTTGTCCTGCACCTTGGTGGCGGCGCGGATCAGGGCGCCGCCACCAGTCACGGCGCTGCGGGAGGCAAAGGTATTGGTGCCATAGGGCGTGGTGGCGGTATCACCTTCGATAATTGTTACGTCTTCAAAATTCGTGCCCAGGGCGTCGGCCACCACCTGGGCAAAGGTTGTGTAGTGGCCCTGGCCGCCATGGGCGTGAGAGACATAGGCGGTGACCATGCCGGTCGGCTCCACCGTCACGAGGCCGCTGTCGAAGCCCGGCAGGCGGACCAGGCCGCGGGCCCGCCAGCCGGGGGAGCCCGTACCGCTGACTTCGGTGAAGGAGGCAATTCCGATGCCACGGTATTTGCCATTCACCAACCTGTTAGCGGGTTGGCTCTGCCGGAAGCCTTTATAGTCGATCAGCTCCATGGCCCGTTGCAGGGATTCAACGAAGCTGCCGGTGTCGTAACGGACGCCCACCACGTTGACCCAAGGCAGTTCCGCCGTCGGCACCATGTTGCGCAACCGAACCTCCGCAGGGTCAAGCTCAAGCCATCGGGCGATGCGGTCCATCAGGCCCTCGATGGCCATGAAACAGGTTGGTTGTGCCACCCCGCGATAGGCCCCTGACGGCGCGGTGTGGGTGGCGAGGGCGCGGGCCTGATAGGCGTAGTTGGTGATCCGGTACGGTCCCACGACCATTCTGGCGCCACCGGTGGTTTCCAGGGTGCAGCCAAAGGGTAGTGTAGAATAGGCTCCGGCGTTGGTGGTGATATCCCCTCGCAGGGCCTGTACGATGCCCTGGTCGTCGAAGGCGATTTCCATGTCATAGATGTGGTCACGGGCGTGAATGTCGGTAAGTAATTCCTCGCGCCGGTCCTGGATCCATTTTACCGGTTGGCGAAAATGCAGGGCCAGGGCCGCCACGGTGAATTCTTCGGGGTAAATTTGCGCTTTGGTGCCAAAACCTCCTCCGACCTCGGGCACGATGACGCGGATGCGGGATTCGGGATGGTCCATAAAGCGGGCTAGGGCCGTGCGCGCTAGATGGGGCACCTGGGTGGAGGAATAGAACACCAGATTATCGCCATGTTCGGGCAGCGCCAGGCAACCGCGCGGTTCCAACGGCACGCCGCCGACCCGGCCCGAGCGGAAGCGTTCGCGGATCACATGCGTGGCACCAGAAAAGGCAGCCTCGAAGTCCGGCGTGGTAAAATCCCCCTGAAAAATAGTGTTATTGGGGATCGTGTCATGCACCTGGGGCGCATCCGGTGCGTTGGCGCCCTCCAACTTGGCGGCGGCAGGTAGGGGATCGTACTCGACCTCCACCAGCTCAATGGCATCCTGGGCCAAATACGGTGAACGGGTCACCACTACGGCCACCGCCTCGCCAACGAAACGCACCTTGTCGCGCGCGATCACATCGCGGCCGTGCGGGTGATAGCCCGGAAACTCAATCTCCGCGACGATCGGCTTAACGTGCTTGGCCAGATCATCGCCGGTCAGCACAGTGACCACGCCATCAAGGGCTAAAGCCGGGCTGGTGTCGATGGCGACAATGCGGGCATGGGCGTGAGGGCTGAGCACGAAGCCGAGATGCAAGGTGCCCATCGGCGTCGGCAAATCGTCGATGAAGTGGCCCTGGCCGCGCAGCAGGTAATCATCCTCTCTGCGAAGCATGGCTTGGCCAATATAGGGGACCGTGCTCGTCATGGTGCGCTCCTATCCCGCCGCGCGCATCGCGGCGGCGGCGGCGGCCACCGCCTTGACGATGTTGGTGTAGCCGGTGCAGCGGCAAAGGTTGTTGGTCAGGGCCCGGCGGATTTCGGCTTCATCGGGATCGGGATTGCGGCGCAGGAATTCTAACGTGGTTAGCAGGAAACCCGACGTGCAATAGCCGCACTGCAAGGCATGGTTCTGATGAAAGGCTTCTTGGATGGGATGGAGGTTATCGGCGCTAGCCATACCTTCTACGGTATCGATCACGGCGCCATCCACGGCGATGGCGAAATGCAGACAGCTGCGCGCGGTGCGGCCATCAAGTAGAATGGTGCAGGCGCCACAAACGCCGTGTTCGCAACCGATATGCGTGCCCCTCAGGCCTAGTTCGTGGCGCAGAAAGTCTGCCAACAGCATGCGTGGTTCGGCCAGTGCGCTCCGCTTTTGGCCATTGACGGTCAGCGTGATCTCGACTTTTTCGCTCATTGCGCCTCTCCTGTCATCGCCTGACGCAGGGCACGGCCCAGCAGCGCACCCAATACGTGGCGGCGGAATTCAGCGTCGGCGTGCAGATCGCTGGGCGGCTGGACCGCCGCCCGCGCTGCCGCCACCGCGGCCTCTATGGTCGTTTCATCCACGTTGCTTGCCGTCAGGATATCCTCGGCCTCGCCAATCCGTTGCGCCGCCTCGCTCGCGCCAAGCATGGCAATGCGTGCAAAATCGCAATGTCCGCCATCCATCCCCAGGCGCACCGCGACGGCGGCGACGGCAAAGCCATGTTTGCGGTTGCCCATTTCCAGGAAGGCGGAACGCTCGTTGGCGCCCTGGCGTTGAAAGGCCACAGCCTCCAGCATTTCTCCCGCGCCGACGGCGGTGGCTAATCCATCTAGAAAAAAATTTGCCGCCGGCACCGAACGGCCGCCGCCCTTCGCGGCGATATACATTTCTCCATCCAACGCCAGGGCCACCGCCGCCAGCTCGGCCAGTGGGTCGCCATGGGCCAAGCTGCCGCAGACCGTGCCACGATTGCGGTTCGCCTGTCCGCCGACATAAGGCAGGGCCTTGGCTAACAGCGGGCATTCCCGCTGCACCAGATCGGATTCTTCCGCCGTTGCCTGGCGCACCCGGGCGCCGCAGACCAGATGCCCGTCATTCAGCCGCAGATAGTCCAGATCGTCGCAGCGATTTATGCTGATCAGCATTTCCGGCCGCACCAGGCGTAAATTCATCAACGGCACCAGGCTCTGCCCGCCGGCCAGAATGCGCCCATCCTCGCCGTGTTCGGCTAAGGCATCGAGAACGCCGGCCAGATCTCTGGGTGCGCAAAATGCGAAGGGGGCAGGTTTCATTCCCGCGCCTCAGGCGTAGATCGGCGTAAGGTTAGTAGCCAGTTTGGCCAGCTTTTTCGGCCCGACGATAATGCCATCCTCGACGATGCGCTGGCCGTCCAGATCGATGGTTTGCATGAACAGGACACCGTCGGGATGATTCTCGCCACCCCCCGGTTCCCACCAGGGTAGGCCCATGCCGATGGCATCGTTGCCCACCGAGCGCATGTCCTCAATGAACGAGCGGCCCGTGGCGCGGGCCGCGGGATGTATGCCGTGGGTGAAGTGGATGATGTAGCCGTATTCACCCCCCCCCGCGCGGCGCAAGGCCCGGTCGGCGACGATCCGTTCGTTGCCGCCGCCGCGGATTGCCTTAATCTTGCCGTCGATTTCCAGGGTCATGGGGTCACTCAGGGTGGTGAAATATTCGTGAAAAACCGCACCAATCTGAATGCGTCCCTGAACGCTCTCAACTTCCGGGAACATTGTGCACGAACCCGGCACCAGATAGAACCCCGGCTTGTCGCCGCGCCGGGGTTTTTCTAGGCCGCGCTGGCCAAGTTTGAACGATACGTCGGTGCTCCCATTGTCGGTGATCCGCACAGTTTTGCCGATGGCATCGTTGATCATCTCGTCAAAGACCTTGTGCACGGCGTAGTATTGATCAAGATCGACACGGCCAAACAGGCGGGTCAGGCCCTCGGCGCTCATATCGCCGCCCAATAGGTAGCGCACCCGCTCGGTCTTCATGGCCTCGTCGTATAATTCCGATCCGGCGAGATAGGGAAAGGTTAGGTCGATCCAGACGTCCGAGGCCAGCACCGCACCACGGAGCGGCCGGGTGAGATAAGGATCGGCTAGCCGGCCCTGAAACGGCAGCGGCGGCAATAGCAGCACCGAGGCCCGGGCATCGGCTTGTTGGGCGGCAGCCATGATCGCTTGTGGCACGGCCGTATCGCCCGCCGTATCGGCGGTAATAATGACATCTTCACCGGGTTTGACCGCCATATAGTCGCAGACAAGGACCTCGGCCGCGGTTGCCAGTCCGGCGCTCATTCCGCCGCCTCTTGCCCCGTCGGGCCCAGGATGCGATCGAGATAACCGTTCAAAAAATTATGCATCGGTTTTTCCAGCACACTCATGCGGCCGGGCCGGTAGGCCGGCGAACTCATGGCCCGCTGCATAGAATCCAACATCAAACGGTCTTCCTCCAGCACTAGAATTTGGTAGTCGTGGTAGATCTTCAGGGTTTTTTCGAAGTCTGGCCTCTCAAAAAAACTCTCCGGAAATAGGTGATAGATAACCACCTGTGTCCGGGCTTCATCGATTGGCCAGGCGATCATCGGGCGCACGCAATCGATGCGGCCGAAGATTGTCAGATTGGGCGGCAGATAGCCGGTGCAGGCAAAGCTGTGGGGCCGGCTCTCCAGCCATGGCATCTTGCCCAGCAGCGGCTCCCCCCCCGGGGTTGGCGGCCCAGCGTCATAAAAGATGCTAAGGCCGCCGTCCTCCTTGGCGTGGACATTATCGTCCGTCCAATTGAACTTGGCGCCAAAGCTATTCGCATGCAGCACGCTCACGTGATAAAAATCCATCAGGTTTTCGTGCACGAATTTCCAATTGCAGGCGAAGTCCAAAACGATCCGGTTGCCTAGGCGGCATTTCTCCATGCCGAGGAAGGCAAAATCTTTTTCGAATTCGGCCACGGCGTCGGTCAAGGGCCGGGCTTCCAGATCAAAATTAACGAAAATGTTACCGCGCCAGACATCAAGTAAAAGCGGCCGCATGCGGCAGGTGGACAGATCGAAATCCTCGCTTTCCTTCATATAGGCGGCACCCGTCAGCCGGCCATCCAGGTCATAGACCCAGCCATGATAAGGGCATTTGAAGGAGCGGGCATTGCCCGAGCCATAGGCCACTTCCACCCCTCGGTGCACGCACATATTATAGGTGGCATGCAGCACACCGGTCTTGTCGCGGGCCACGATAATGGGCTCGCCCACGATGCGCATGGTCAGGTAATCGCCCGGGTTGGGCAGTTCCTCGATACGCCCGACGCACAGCCAATCCCGCTTAAAATAGATCTCTGCCTCACGGCGGAATATTTCAGGTGAAACGTAAATTTCGCCCGGCGCGTGGCTTGATTGCTGGATCGCGGTACGGGTCGCGGTAAAATCCGTTCCTGACGGCGGCTTGCTATCGTCGGTGCTAGTCACAAAGGCCCCCTGCGGCACAACCTAGTTGAGTTTTCCCGGATAACTAATAACCGAGTCCAAGCTTAATCACAACGCGCCGCCACTGAAAGCGCACTCCCCCATGCAGCTACCGTCGAAGCTATGTCATTCGGCGGCTTTGGCGGCTCCGGCTGCCGCGTTGGGATCGAGCCATTTCGGTGCATCCCCACCCAGGACCGGGGTCGGGCGTGTCCAATGGGGCTGGGTCTCAGATAGGCACAGGACCGGGCCAAGATGCCGCAGCGGCCCTGATGCGGGTTGCGTATCGATACAAAGCGCGCCGCGTTCGGCATTCGTCAGGTCCATGCTCGGAGCGGTAAATGCGGTCTTGCCCTGGCGATAGATGAACATGCCCGATTGGCACAGCGAGACCCGGACGTGATAGCTTCCCCCTTCGAGGGCACGCCGGGTCAATGCCAGCAACACGCCATAGGCGCCGAGATACCCCGTGGTGTAATCGCACGCTGCCGCGGGCAGTAGGCCGGGCCGGTCACCGTCGCCCCCGTCATGGCAAAGACCGGTCACGGTTTGTGCAACCTGCTCCCAACCACCGCGGTGGCTGAACGGGCCATCGGCGCCGAAACAGCTTATGGAGAGATAGACGATGCCGGGGCGTATTGCCGCCAGATCCTCCGGGCCGAAACCCAGTCCCGCCAACATGCCCGGACGATAGCCTTGCGAGAAGACGTCGGCGCCACGCGCCAGTTTCTTGAGCTGGGCAGTGCCCTCGGTGGTCTTGAGGTTGAGATAGCAGCTTCGCTTGCCATGGCTGGTATCTATCACGTGCTCATCGATCTGCGGTAGATGTTCGGCCGCCACCATTAGCACATCAGCGCCGTTTTCTGCCAAGGTCCGCGCCGCGATGGGTCCTGCGAGGATGCGGGTCAGATCAAGGGTGCGTATGCCACTCAGGGGTCTGTTGCCCGCCGGCAACGGTTCCGGGTTGCTGTCGGCGATCTTGATAATCTCGACAATGGGCTTCCCTTGTAGGGCCTGGCCGTGAGGATGGGAAAGCCATTCGGCATTACTGCGCACCATGCCGCCGCAGGCCCGCGCCGCGTCGATCGCCGCTTCTAGATCAAGAGCATCCCATTGCGCGACGGCCGTGGCGACGGAAGCCGGGTTGGGCTCGCAGCCGAGCACGCCGAGCACCCGCTCTTTTAAATTCGGCAGGCCGAAATGTGGCAGAAACCAACGGCCATCCTTAGTCGGCCAGGGCTGCGTAATTTTTAACATCGCCTCGTGGCTGTCATTTATCAGGGGCAAAAAGGAGCCGTCCGGTCCCGGCCGCTGCATATAAAGGGTGCTGCGCAAGGCCGCCGCCGCGTGGCGTGCATCGATGGCCACGTTCTGAGGGCGGCCGGTCTTCAGGGCCCAGATGTCGGACACCGCTACGCCAACGCCCGCCAACACAGACGCACAGGTTTCACCCAGCCTGAATGGTGTGGAAAACACCGGATCCGCCCCGGTGATGGTGACGGAGTCATCTTCGGGCGTTGCCTTGCCGCGGATGTCCATGACCTCTTCGAATGCTGTCTTCATCACCGTGACCTTTTAGGATTTCTACTATTGAATTTTCTGCATGCCAACGCAAACAGCCCGGCGCGCAGGCCACAATGCATCGAATATGCCGCTTGAAAAGACGAAACGCGCCAAGCAGCACCATGAGATCAAAGACGAGAAACAGCGCGGCAAGACATATGGCCGAGACGGCGATTGCGGCCGAATTTCTGTTTGCCGATAAGGCGCATCGCCTAATTTGGCTGGCGTGAGAAAACAACCACCAATACGTAACGGCGTTATTTCCGGCATGTGTGATTAGCAGAAATTTCCATGCATCAGTACAGGATATATTCCTGATATAGCGCCTTGTCTTGCCGTCACGTTGCCGTGGCCGGCATCGGATGCTATTGCTCGTGCGGTGGGGGTGCCGGTGCGCTGCACCGGGTCACTGAAGTTCTGGGGGATGAGGGATGGCTGATTGGGAACGCGATACGCGCGCGGACTATAAAAGCAAGGGCTTTGCCGTTTCGTCCGGATTCGGTAAGAAACCGGCTTTGCTGGTGGTGGATTTCATTGTCGGTTTTACCGATCCAAGCACGCCCCTGGGCGGCGATTTTTCCAGCCAGCTGGCGGTCACGGCGCAGTTGCAGACGGCGTTCCGAAAATCCGGTCTGCCTATTGTTTACACCACCGTAGAATATAAAGAGGATCTGTCAGACGGCGGTGTGTTTGTAAAGAAAGTACCGTCCCTGGGTATATTGCGTAAAGGCTCGCCCAATTGCACAGTTGATGAACGGATCAAGCCGCTGCCGGGCGAGTACGTGGTCTCGAAAAATTACGCCTCGTCCTTTTTTGGCACCGATTTGGATAGCTATCTCCGCGCCCGGGGGGTCGATACCGTTGTCATTGTCGGGGCCACCACATCCGGGTGCGTGCGCGCCTCTGCCGTAGATTCCCTTCAATATGCCTATCACACCATTGTCGTTAGCGATGGCGTAGGCGACCGGGCCCAGGGACCGCACGAGGCCAATCTGTTCGATATTGACGCTAAATATGGCGATGTTATTGCCGGTGCCCAGGTGCTGGACTATATGCGTGGTTTGATGGGCTCGGGATTTTCCGATGCTGCCCGAGATGACTTTGAGACCTGGTGGAACGAGGGCCGGAAGGCCCAGAGGTAGGGAGGCTTGCCATGGGCGAGGGACTATGAGCGATAGACCGGGACCGGTTTTTTCTTCTGCTTTTGATGCGCTGCTGGACGATAACAGGCAGCGTCTTGATGCGCTCTATGGCGGTTGGCCGAATGCAAGCACGCCGGCGCCGCGCGCCGCCACTATTGCAGCATTCGCGCCGGTCGGTAAGGATAGGCGATCTGGCCGATTCGACGGCCTAGATTTTTCCTTCGATATTTGAAGTAACCATGACAACAAAGGAGATATGTTCGATGGCGTTATTAAAAGTAGGGGATTTGGCGCCGGCCTTTTCCATGCGTAATCAACACGGCGCGGTCACGACATTGGAGCAGTATCGTGGCCATCACGTGGTGCTGTGGTGGTATCCCAAGGCCGACACACCTGGCTGAACCGTTGAAGGCAATGGGTTCCGTGATAGAATCCAAGACTTTACGACCAAGAACGCAGTGATCCTGGGCGCCTCGTTCGATACCCCAGAGAATAATCGCGCTTTCCAGGAAAAGTTCGACTTTCCTTATGACCTGCTCAGCGATTCCGATCAGGTTGCGGGCGCGGCCTACGGCGTTGTTCAGGCGGACAAGCCGTATCCCGCCCGGCATAGTTTTCTGATCGATCCCGACGGTCACATCGCCAAGGTTTACGATACCGTCGTTCCCGCCGACCATCCCGACGAGGTACTTCGGGACCTGGGTTAGCATAGACAGGATGGCCGGTTCGTCAAAGACGCTGCCGGCCATCCTGACGACCCTTTACGCCGGGCATGGTGGGCGAATGCCAAACGGTGACGGCTGATATGACTGAGAACAAGGCTGAAGTTAAAAATAGGAATTTGGCCGCCGTATTGCGCGGCCGATTGGCGGAAATTTATGGCCAGGGCACTGAAATCGATGGCCTGGTGCGTCTGTCCGGCGGGGCCAGCCGAGAGACCTGGTCTTTTGACGCCCTATCCCCTGATGGCAATCGAAAACCCCTGATATTGAAGCGTGACCCCCCAGAGGAAAAACGGGACGAAAAAGTGGTCGCCCAGCCAGGCGGTGGCGACGTGGACCTTGGGGTCGACCGCTGGACCGAAGGACGGTTAATCCAACTGGCAGGCGAGGTTGGGGTACCGGTGCCCGACGTACCGTTTTTTCTCGATGCCGATGATCGTACGCCAGCCGGTTTCGTGATGCAGCGCCTGGCGGGTGAGGCCTTGGGCCGGCGCATTGTGCGCGAGGATGCATTTGCCCAGGCCCGCCCCAAACTGGCCTTTCAGTGTGGAGAGGCGGCGGCGCGCTTTCACAATATTCCTATCGACCGGCTGCCGCCGCTGCGAAATCTGCCCGTGGCAAAGGCCTTGGATTACAACCGAGATGTGGTGGACTCCTTTCATCAACCTCATGCCGGTTTCGAATATGGCATTCGTTGGTTGCGCGAACGCCTAGAACTGGCCGGTGACCGTCTGACCCTGGTGCATGGGGATTACCGCAATGGAAATCTGCTGGTCGATGCCGTGGGTCTGTGCGGGGTGCTGGATTGGGAACTGGCTCATCTAGGTAATCCCATCAACGACTTGGGCTGGATCTGTATCCGGGCCTGGCGCTATGGCTATTACAGAAAACCGGTTGGCGGATTTGGCGAGGTTGCCGATCTGCTGGATGGTTACGAGGCGGGCGGCGGCGGCCGGGTCTCGTTGGAGACGCTGCATTTTTGGGAAGTCTTCGGTTGTCTGCGCTGGGGCGTGATCTGCATGATGCTGGCCTTTAGCCATATCGATGGGCGGGAACGCTCGGTGGAAAAGGTTTCCATCGGCCGGCGCGTGGTGGAAGGCGAATATGATCTGTTGCAGCTAGTAGATTAAGCGTGAGGGATGGGATAAATGCCAACTGACAGACCGACGGCGGCGGAACTGGTCGAGGCGGTACGCGAATTCCTGACCGATCATGTGGCCCCGAACGTGGAAGGACAATTGGCCTTTCATACCAGGGTCGCGGTCAACGCCCTGGCCATCGTCGAACGCACCATGGCCGAGGGCGGGGCCATGGACGCCGCCGAACTGGTCCGGTTAAAGGCGCTGTTACACCACCGGGACGGTGATCTAGGGGCGCTAAACGGCGTGCTGGTCCAGGCCATTCGTGGGGGCTATATGGACGATAAGCGGGGGGAGGTTCTGGACCACCTGAGACAAACGGCGGCGGACAAGCTGGCCCTGGCCAACCCGCGTTATTTGACGCCACGGGGCTAGGTAATGCCAATGGCCACGCCACGGAACGACACTGCACAACAATTGGCCCGCGGCGTGGGGTGGCTGTTGACACATCTGGGCTATCATAGCTTGACCGAGTTCACCTTGGGCTCAGGCTGGCGCGCGGATCTGGCCAGCCTTGACCGCAAGGGGCATATCACGATTGTCGAGATCAAAAGCAGCGTGGTAGATTTTTGCGCCGATCAGAAATGGCGGGAATATTTGGATTGTTGCGACTT
>CAUZBE010000028.1:0-15118 GCA_963577885.1 Alphaproteobacteria bacterium | reverse complement strand
CTGGCCGGCAGCGTTCTAGCCACCGACCCGCAAGAGGACGTTGGTTTTGACTAAATTGATTCCTCGATCCATTCCTGGATTTTACCCTTGGGCAGCGCTCCGACTTTCATGGAGGCGACTTCACCGTTCTTGAATAGCATCAAGGTAGGAATGCCGCGCACCCCATACTTCGCCGGAATCGACGGGTTGTCGTCGATGTTCACCTTGGTAATGGTGACCCTGTCGCCCATTTCGTTGGCAATGTCTTCCAGCGCCGGGGCGATCTGTTTGCAAGGACCACACCATTCGGCCCAAAAATCTACCACCACGGGACCCACGGCGTTAAGTACGTCGATTTCGAAACTGTCATCGGATACGGGCTTTGTGGTCATGGTCTTGTCCAGTTCTTTGTTGCAGCACTGCCTCTAATGAGACGGAATGGCCGCAGCCGTCCCCATGCTTCGTAGATAATATACATAAGCTAAAAAGCTAGGTAGCCGGACCCCGCGCGTCAAGGCGCAAATGCGGATAAAATGTCTCCCTCTATGACCATTAAATGCGGCCCGTCGGTCCATAAAAGGGCACAACATATTGTTTTATCCGGGTAAATTTCCATTAACGCGGCACGATAGCTGGCCAGTTGACGCAAGTATACCGCCTCTACCTCTGCTACTTTTAGGGGTGGCGGGCGGTTGGTTTTATAGTCGACCACTAGAATTTCCGAATCGGTAATTAAGAGGCGGTCAACCTGTCCGCTGACTACGCGACCGGACAACAGTGCCGTCAACGGCACCTCGGCGCGGGAACCCAAGCCAAAGATCGGGGCAAAGTCCGGGTGCCGCAATACGGCCATGGTCTCGGCCAGGATTTCCCGCTGCCGCGCCGGGTCCAGGACGTGGGCTGGCAAGGCCAGATAGCGAGCGGCGGAGGCCTCGCGGTTCTCTTCCGCCTGGTCCGGCAAGGTTTGTAGCAGGCGATGGATATGGTTGCCCCGCTGGAAGCGCGCTTGGCCGTCGTTGGCAAGGGGGCTGGCCACGCCGGGTTCGGCGTCTTCCGGGCGCGAGGGGGTCAGGGGCCGGGGTGGAACCGGTTCAGCGGGCGCCGGCTGGCCGGCCCAGGCGGGCAAACTTTGGCGTTCCGGCTTTATGGCGTCCACGGGCGTGGGGGCGTCCTTGGCCTGGGCACTGCTCAGGCGCATGCCGCCCATCAGCTCCGCCGGCTTCACGATTTCGGGCAAGGCGGCCAGAGCGCGCCAGGCCATGTCGTACCAGCAATGCGCCTTGCGTCCGGTCCTGCCTTCAAAGCCGCAGATGTACAGCCGGTCCGCCGCCCGGGTCAGGGCTACATAAAAAAGCCGGCGGTATTCCCGGTCCCGGGCTTGTTCCGCATCAGCCCGAGCCTGCTGCATGACACCTTCTTCCATGGTGCGGATCGGCGCCCATAGCGGCGCCGGGCTGCCAGGCAGGGCGCCATCGGCACCACCCGCACCGGGCTTGGGCCACAACAGCGACGGCGCCTTATCGGGCACCCGCACCGTATCGGCCAGAAAAACGATGGGTGCTTCCAAGCCCTTGGCGCCGTGCACGGTCATCACCCGGACTTGATTCTGGCCTTGTTCCAAGTCCCGTTTAATCTGGGTCTCGCCCCTTTCCAGCCAATGCAGAAAGCCCTGCAGGCTAGGTGCGTGATCGCGCTCGTAGGACAGGGCCAGATCAAGGAATTCGTTGATTGGATCGTTGGCATCCAAGCCCAGGCGCGCCAGAATTTGCCGCCGCCCCCCGCCCGCACCCAGCAGTTCGGCGAAAAGTTCGAAGGGCGGTTTAAAATCCACCTGCGCCAGCAGGACAGCCAGCGCTTGATGGGCCGCATCTTCGGGGTGGTCCCTGAGCTCTTGCCACAGGCTGCCCGCACGGCCATGGGCCAAAGCAAACAATTGTTCGTCGTCCCAGCCGATCAGCGGCCCTTTCAGAACCACTGCCAAATTCAAATCATCCTCGGGCAACAGCAGAAAATGGCCTAGGGCGATCAGGTCCATAACCGCCAACTGTTCCGTCAGAACCATGCGGTCGACACCGGCGACGGCAATACCACGGCGTTTCAGGGCCCGGACCATGGTTTCCACGAAGGTGGCGCGGCGTTGCACCAGGATCAATATATCGCCCGGCCCAATGGGCCGGCCCTGGGCCACCAGCATTTCATTTCGGGCCAGCCATTGCTCAATCTGATCGGCGATACGATCGGCCAGGCGGGCGACGGGGGTATCGGCGTAAACTTGCTTCGTGGGCAGTGCCCAGGCCGGTTGTTCCTCTGCCGCCGCAGGCTGTTCGGTCGGCCAGATTTCCACTATCCCGGCCTCGTCCGCGCGGTTCGGAATATGACGGACGGACTCATTGGCGTCGAAAATCAGGCCGTCGCAGGCCAATGGATCGGCAAATATGGCATTGACTGCCTCCAACACCGCCGGAGTGGAACGGAAGGATAAGGCTAGTTCCACCGGCCGCCAGCGCCGCTTGGCGGCCCCGATGCGGGCGGCAAAATGCTTGCGCATGGCCTGAAAGGCAGCTGGATCGGCGCGTTGGAAGCTGTAGATGGATTGCTTTACATCGCCTACCGCGAACAGGGTTCTACCCGTGGCTAGGGGGCTGTCATCCGTATCCTCGTAGGTTCCTTCGCCGGTAAAAAATTCATCCGCCAGAGTTTGTATCACCTGCCATTGTTCGGGATTAGTATCCTGTGCTTCGTCGATCAGGATGTGATCCAGGCCGCCGTCCAGTTTGTAGAGCACCCAGTCGGTACTGCTTCCCTCCGACAACAAAAAACCCGCCTTGAGCACCAGATCATCGTAGTCCAACAGGGCGTGGTATTGTTTTTCACGGCCATAGGCCGCGATCAGCCGCTCGCCGAGGCGCAACAGCAATGCGGTGGCGGTGGCGACGCGGGCGGCGTTTCGCCGCTGGCGAACCGCCTCCAGACGGGCGCATTCCCGGTGCAGGATTTCCCCGGCCTCTGGCATGACGGCAATGGTCTTCTTGGTCAGGGGATTAGCGTAAGCCGCGCCCTGGCCATTCTTGGTGAAAAAGCCCGATAGATAGAGATCGAAATGGATCATCTCGCTGTCGGGCGCGCTGAGCCAATCAGCGATGATTTGTCCATGCCGGCATTCAAGCTTGCCCCCTTGGCGCATCAGATCGGCGACCCGGACCAGGGCCGGGCCATCGAAATTCGCCGGTGCCGCTGCCGCGCGCAAGATAGCATCCTCGTCCTCGACCTCGGTTAAACCCAAGGTTCGGCGTATTTCCCCTAAAAGACCCTCGATGCCGCCCGGTCGGTCCAGCAGCCGTTGCAGGCGGCCCCTATCCGCCAACAATGCGGCCATCAGGTTTCTAAAGGTCTGTTGATCGACCAGGGCCGTCAGTTCGGCGACCAGAGGCACCGGTTCCCGGGCGTCCCCTTCCAGCACCTCTTCCAATGCGGTGTGTAGAATTTCTGCGGCCTGGCGATCCTCCATAACCTTGAAATGAGGCGCCAGGCGGGCTTCCAGTGGGAAGCTGCGCAACAGGGCTTCGCAAAAGGAATGAATGGTCTGAACCTTCAGGCCGCTAGGCGTATCCAGCACCCGCGCGAAGAGGCGCCGGGCCAGCCTCATATCCCGAGACGCCGGTGTTGATCCCGTCAGCTCAGCCAGGGTCTGGCCCAGGTCCGCATCCCCGGCCACGACCCAGGCGCCCAGCCGTTCGTGCAGGCGGTTGGCCATTTCCGCCGCCGCCGCCTTGGTGAAGGTCAGGCAGAGGATGCGTTCCGGGGGGCAGTCCAATAACAACAAGCGCAGCACCCTGTCGGTCAGAACGTGGGTCTTGCCGGTTCCCGCCGATGCCATCACCCAGGCGGATGCGCCAGGGTCGGCGGCCAGGCGCTGATGATCGGTGGCGCGCACAGGCTGGCCTAGAAATCGCCGGGGCCGCCGGCGGACCATTCCTTAATCCGGGCCAGGTGGTCGTAGTCGGAAAAGCGCGGCGCGATGGCCGGACGGGGCCGGGCCAAATAGGCGGTGCCGGGGTCGTCGAAATGAGCGATCAGCGATACCAAACCTGCCTGTGCAGCCTGCGCCAGATCGCCGCCGTCGGTTTTGATTTCCTTGATCTCGCCCGCCTCCCGGCCACCCGATACCCGCCAGTAGCTTAATGTTGATACCGCGCCGGCGGGTACGTCCAAAAAACCGCCAGCCAGGGCGATGGCGGCTTCCAGGGGCAGTTGCGGCGCCTCGCCGCGATGCAGCTCGCGTTCGCTAGGCACCACGCCGGTCTTGTAGTCGATAATGCTCAGACTGCCGTCAGCCAAACGGTCGATACGGTCGGCAATGGCGGTCAGAGTAAAAGAACCGGCCAGACCGGGCAGGGTCAGCTGTCCCTTGGCCTCGGTCGCCAGGGGCAGGATCGCCGGGCGGCGCGCTGCCTCCTGGGCCAGGAACCATGTCGTAATGCGTTGAAAGCGCGGCCACCAGAAGGCGCGCACGCCGGGGCGGTCCAGCTGTTCGCCAAAGGCCTGGCGTCCCATCTCCAATAAAATACCCTCGGCCTCGGTAGGAAGATCGGTGGGGTAGTTTTTCGCGAACTTCTCCAATGCATGGTGTACCACATTGCCATAGTCGGCGGCGCCCGGGTCGGCGGCGATGGGGTCCAGGGCCCGCAGGCCCAGAATATGTCGGGCATATACGGCATAGGGATCCCGGATCCAGGTCTCCACCTGGGTTACCGACATTCGCCGAGGCCGGGCCGCGACGGGGGGGCGGCATTCAGGTGCTTTCACCGGTTGGGGCGGGCCGGCGTCATCCATTTGTTCATACCAGCCACGCAAAGCCTCCGGCATTTTCCGATCCAGCATCAACCCGGTGGCTTGCATGACCTGCTCCAGCCGCAACAGCCAGCGTGAGGGCACGGTTGGCGTGCCTTCCACTTTCGCCGCGCGGGTTAAAATGACCTCGCTGGCGCAGGCGGCCTGAGAAAAATCATGTGCCGCTAAACCAATCCGCCGCTCCGGCGCGGGCAGGCCCATGCGGGCTGCCATGGGCCGGCTCAACCACGGGTCAGCCTCCGCCCCGGCCGGCCAGGTGCCTTCGTTCAGACTGCCCAGCAACACCAGGTCGGCCTGTTGCAGACGTGCTTCCAGCGGCCCCCAGATATGCAGGCGGGGATGCAGGCCGAAGGCCGGCCGCACCACCTGTCCCACCATCAGACTACTCAACAGCGTGGCATAGCCGGCCCCCGCCATGACAGGCAGCCCGGCCGCGGCGGCCAACAAATCGGCGATAAAGCGCATGGCGGCCTCGCCCGCTTCGCCGGTCCACAGGCGGCATTGGCCGCCCTGATCCGTCGCCAGCCATTCCGCGAAGCGCACATGGGCGGACAGCAGGTCTACCAGCGGAACCCCCCGCCGCGCGCACAGGGAAAGCGCCTCGGCGCCGTGGCTGGATAAATCATCCAGCAACGCCATGGCCCGGTCTGGCATATGGCGCGCGGCCGCCAAGGCGTCGGCCAGGCCGTCAAAGCCGGGTGCCGGGCGTGGTCCGCGCAGGGCATTGCGGTCAATATCCCGCGCGGTGGCTTTTAGGGCACCAGGGCCCTGTCCGCCCTGGGCTAGGGGATGTTTCAGGGTGGCCATAAAATTGACCGGGTCCAAGCCGCTGCCCAGCATCTCCGCCGTCAGTGCCAGGAACGACCCAGGGGGCGTGGCGGCCAGGGGCAGGCCGGCGGAATCATCAACCACAATCCGCCAGCGTTTCAATTCCACCGCTACCCGGCGCGCCAAGCCACGATCCGGCGTGATCAACGCAGCCGTGCGGCCAGGTGTTTCCAGGGCTCGCCGCAGGCACAGGGCGATAACGCCGGCCTCTTCAATGGGATCAGCGCAATCAATGCGCACCAGACCCGCTGCCGCCGCGGACGGCAAGGCTGGTAGTTGGCGCCAATGTTCGGTTGTTTCCGTTGGCCGCAGGGCCTCGCGAAGCAGATGGTGGCGCGGGCTTTCGGCGTCACCGCCCATACCGCCCTCCGCGCCGCCGCGCTGCCAGGGCTCGACGATGGCCCGGTCAACGCCGATCCGGCCCAGCAATTGCCTCAGACCAAATTGGGCATGGCTTTGATCCACGGCGGCCCAGGTCTCCTCATCGGCAAAGGTATCCAGGCCGGGCAACACCACGGCGCCCTGGGGCAGATGCGCCACGACGGCGATCAGGGCGGCGGTGGCGGGGATGGAGCCGGTGGAACCGGCAACGACGATGGGACCTAGCGGCGGCGATTGGCGCCACCGTTCGGCCTGGGCCCGCAACAAGGCGTTGCGCCGCGCGGCGGGGTCCATGCAGCCCTCGACGGCCAACAATTCCTGCCAGGGCGCGGCCAATAGGGTCAGAAAATCCAGGGTTTCCTGCCAATGTGCCGCCAAGTCACCGGGCACCAGGCCCTCCAGGGCGGCCAACGGCACATCCTCGGTTTGCAGCCGGTCCAGCAAATCAGCCAGTTCTCGGGCCAGGGGGGCGGACTGGGCTGGATCAATGCCGCGGCGGCGAGCTATCAGGTGCAGCAGCAAAAGCTGCCGGCGCAGGGCCGTGATCGCCGGCGGCAGGGCGAACACGTCGTCGCCGTGCAGGGGATCCAGTAACAATTCGTCTTCGTCCACATCGCCGATGGCGTGCATGCGAGGCAACAACGTGGCGCGGCCGCCGGTCTGGCGCAGAAAGCCGTCCCGTACCGCCCGCATGCCCCGCCGGGTCGGCAGTAACAGGGTAACGCGGTTCAGAGCCAGGGGATCGCCGCCGTGGCGGTGGAGCAGACCTTCCACCAGCTGGTCCGAAAAATTTTCGCCGGCGGCAATGGTGAAGACCCTGGCTGCTTCGGCCATGGCCCTATTCCTGCAGGGCTTGCGCGGCGGCAGCCAGGCCTTGCGGGCGGTTCAATTCTATCCATTGACCTTCGTGCCGCAAGCCGAATAGGCGGTTCTGTCGCGCGGCCCTGTTATAAATATAATTGAGCGAGAACGGCCCTTTGGGATATTTCTTGAACAGCGACGGCCTTAAAATCTGTACGCCGGTGTGGATGAAGGGCGCAACTTCGCGCTCGGGCCGGCGGAACAACTGGCCATCCGCCAGCATGCAGAAATCGCCAATACCACCATAGCCGGTGGCGCCAACCGTGGGCTGCAACAATAACAGGGCGTCCACCGGCGTTGACGAGAACCGGGCCGCCAGGGCGTGCAGAGAATTTCCCACGGCATCGAACCACAGCACATCGCCGTTGATGACATAAAACGGCCTTGTCCCCAACAGCGGCAGGGCCTTGGCAACGCCGCCGCCGGTATCCAGCAGGCCATCGCTTTCATAGGAAAACTGCAGGCTCAGATCGTCACGGCCGGAAAGATGTTCGCGCAATAGGTCGCCTTCGTGGTGCAGATTGATAACGGCCCGGCCGACCCCGCTTTCGACCAGCCGGTCCAGTACCCGGTCAATGATCGCGCGTCCGCCAACGCGCAATAATGGCTTTGGCAACGCCGTGGTCAAGACGCCCATGCGGCGGCCGCGGCCGGCGGCCAGGATCATCGCAGTATTTGGTATCTCCACTGAGCGCGCAACCCAACAGGAAAAGGAATCAAGTAACCCGGTATAATCCGAATGTGCTCTAGCGCCAACAGCCCATGCTGGCGGCCGAGTTCAATTGCGCGTAGATCACGCCTATGATCAGACCGGCGCCGTTCAGCACCGGGCCGCCACTATTGCCGCCGCGCACGTCGCCGCCATGACCGCCATGGCGACCCTGCCAAGCGCCTTGGAGGCTTGCGCGCCCAAACGCGCCTGCAATCCCTGTGCGGTGGAAAAAGCCTGCAGCCCTTGCAACCCCCGCGCCGCGAATTACAAATAAGATGTTCTAAACGTCCCTGATCCCGCCGCGCCAATATAGTGCGACGGGAATTATTTTAGCTGCCCTAAGACTTATTGTGCCGCTGTCGCGCCCTTTTGCTTCAACTGCATGGACGCCTCGTCCAACGCCCGGGTGAAACGGTCAAACATCTCGTCAATCTCGCTGGGCGAAATGATCAATGGCGGGCAGAAGCCCAGGATATCGCCGGCCATCGCGCGGGTAATCAGGCCATGTTCCATGCACGCGTTTTGGATCAGGGCGCCGACCTTGGCGGCCGGGTCATAGGACCGCTTAGTCGCCTTATCCGCGACGATTTCCACAGCGCCGATCAAGCCCACGCCACGGGCCTGGCCGACCATGTCATGGGCGCCCAGGCCCACTATTCTTTTCTGGAATTGCGGCGCCACAGCGCGCACGTGGCCGATTATGTCCCGCTCCTGCATCAATTGCTGGGTACGCAAGGCCACCGCCGCGCAGGCGGGATGGGCCGAATAAGTATAACCGTGGCCGAACAGGCCCAGTTTTTCGGAATTGCCGCGCAGGCCCTGATAAATTTCCTCGCTGATCATCACCGCCGAAATTGGCAGAAAGGCAGACGACAGCGCCTTAGCGCAGGTCAGAATGTCGGGCTGAATACCGTAAGTCTGGCTGCCCCACATGTTGCCGGTGCGGCCGAAACCGCAGATCACCTCGTCGGCAATCATCAGGACGTCGTATTTCTTCAGAACCGCCTGAATTTTCTCGAAATAAGTTTTTGGTGGGAGGACGACGCCGCCCGCGCCCATCACCGGTTCGGCGATGAAGGCAGCCACGGTTTCCGGTCCCTCTTCCAGGATCATGTCTTCCAGGGCTTGCGCGCAGCGCGAGGCAAAATCCTCTTCCGATTCACCTTCTTCCCCGTCCCGGTAAAAATCCGGGGTCATGGTGTGGCGCACGAAATCCAGGGGCAGGTCGAAATCGGCCTGGGCATAGGGTAGGCCGGTCAGGCTGCCGGCGGCCACGGTTACGCCGTGATAGCCGCGCAGGCGTGAGATGAATTTTTTCTTCTTCGGCGTGCCGCGGGCATTGTTGAAATACCAGACCATTTTCACTGCCGAATCGTTGGCTTCCGAGCCGGAGTTGGCAAAAAATATCTTGGAAAACTCGACCGGCGCGATCTCTTTCAATTTCTCCGCCAGATCAATGGCAGGGTGCACGGATTTGCCGGCAAAACCATGATAATAGGGCAATGTGCGCAGTTGGTCCGTAGCCGCTTGGACCAGTTCCTCTTCCTCAAAGCCAAACGAGGCACACCAAAGGCCGGCCAGGCCTTCGATATATTCCTTGCCGCTTTCATCCGTGACATAAACGCCACGGCCGTTGGTCACGATTTGGGGGCCGGTTATTTCGTGGGTCGCGAGGTTTGTAAAGGGATGTAAATAATGCGCGATGTCCCGGCTAGCCGGTGAATTGCCGCGATCGTTCATGGGATAAACTCCTTTCCAGGCATCGGACCCCACAGTTTTCGGGTGGGGCTGCTAAATGCCAACGATTTCGATATTTAGTTGGCGCCATTTCACGCTATCTTCGCGTCCAAGTCAAAGCCCGCGGTCACTATATTTCCATTATTTGCGACTACCGGTAAAACGGGCGGGCGGGTAGATTAGGCGGCATGCTGAAATTCGGGAGATGGGAGAGGCAATGCGCCTTGAGGCACAAGCAGATGATCAGGCTTTTCGGGAAGAAATTCAGAATTTCCTCGCGGCTCATTTAACGCCGGAGCTGCGCCAGGCAGGGCAACGAACCATGGGCATCTGCAGCCCCCACGAGGCCAGTCAGGCCTGGCAAACAATCCTTAACGCCAAAGGCTGGGCCGCCCCCAGTTGGCCGGTCAAACATGGCGGTCCGGGGTGGAGCGCGATGCAGTGCCATATATTCGCCACGGAATGCAATTTGGCCGATGCCCCCATGCTGGCGCCCATGGGCTTGGGTATGGTCGGTCCGGCGATCATGGGCCATGGCAGCACGGCGCAACAGGCCGATTATCTGCCGCACATACTGTCCGGGCGGGATAGTTGGTGCCAGGGTTATTCCGAGCCGGGCTCCGGCTCCGATCTGGCCTCGGTGCAATGCCGGGGCGTGCGGAACGGTGACAACTACATCGTCAACGGTAGCAAGATTTGGACCACCCACGCACAATACGCCAATCGCATGTTTTGCCTGGTCCGCACCAAAACTACCGGCAAACCGCAACAGGGCATCACGTTTTTGCTGCTAGATATGGATAGCCCCGGGGTAAGGGTTGAACCTATCATCACCATGGCCGGCAATCACGAGGTCAATCAGGTCTTCTTTGACGATGTACGGGTGCCTCGGAATAACTGCGTGGGCGCCGAAAACGATGGCTGGGCCGTGGCTAAGTACCTGCTGGAATTTGAACGCGGCGGCCGGGCCTGGGGAGCACGCCTGCGCGGCGAGTTGGCCAACCTGCATCGTCTGGCAGATGCACGGGATATTGCCGATGGCAGCCTCGCCCAACGTCTGGCTGCCCTGGCGGTAGATGTCACGGCGGTGGAATTCACCGAACAGCGGGTGATTGCGGAACTGGCCAAGACCGGGCGCATCGGCCCGGCGTCGTCACTAATAAAGACGTGCGCCTGCGCCGTCTTGCAGGCCATTGGCGAATGCGGTGTGGAAGCTATTGGCAACTACGCCGCGCCTTATCAACCAAAGGCCAGCCAATGGGGCAGCAATGTCGAGGCGATCGGTCAGACGGACGAGTTAGCCGTGGTCGGCCGCTACCTGGATCAACGGGCCCGTTCCATTGCTGGCGGTTCCAACGAGGTTCAACGTAATATCATCGCTAAGCAGGTTTTGGGTATGTAATGCCAAACCACGGCGGGAAGGAGTTGCGGATATGGATATGGCTACGACGGCAGCAGACGGGGCATTTCGCGACGATGTACGGGCCTTTTTTGCCAGAAAATTGACCGACGATATGCGCGAGGCATCCAATTTGACCTCCGGCGTCTTTGCGGAGTTTGAGATCGGCCGCCGCTGGCACAAAGCCCTGTATGAACAGGGCTGGATCGCACCATCCTGGCCGGGGGAACATGGCGGCACCGGTTGGACGCCGATGCAACGCTACATTTACGATTCCGAGGCCGGGGCCGCCGGCGCGCCGCGTCTCTTTTCCATGGGTTTGCGCATGGTCGGTCCGGTGGTGATGAAATTCGGTACCGACGAACAGAAAGAATTTTATCTGCCGCGCATCCGCGCCGGCGAAGACGTCTGGTGCCAGGGTTATTCCGAGTCGGGCTCCGGCTCCGACCTCGCCTCGTTGCAGACCAGAGCGGTCGTGGATGGGAAAGACTATGTGGTAAATGGCACCAAGCTCTGGACCACGGGAGCGCAGCATGCCACCCGCATGTTTTGCCTGGTCCGCACCGCGACGGAAGGCAAACCGCAGGAAGGCATCTCGTTCATCCTGATCGATATGGATACGCCGGGCATCACGATCGAGCCGATCCTTACCCTGGCCGGCGATCACGAGGTCAACCAGGTCTTTTTGGACGATGTCAGGGTACCCATCAAGAACCGCGTCGGGCCGGAAAACGACGGTTGGACCGTGGCCAAATATCTGCTGGAATTCGAACGCGGCGGGGCGGCCTATGCCACCACCCTTGCCGCCGGGCTGGAGAAGTTGCGCGCTATCGCCACGGCCGAACGAACCGGCGGCGACCGCCTGATCGACGATAGAGCCTTCGCCACCAAACTGGCCACGGTAGAAATCCGCCAACGGGCGGTACAGGCAACGGAACACCGCATCATGTCGGATATCGCCCAGCGCGGCCGGCCCGGTCCCGCCAGTTCGATCATGAAGGTGCTGGGTTCAGAAACTAATCAGTGGGTTTCTGAACTGGCGGTCGAGGCCGTGCAATATTACGCCGCGCCCTACCAGCCGGAGGCCCGGGTGCCTGGTAATAATGTGGGGCCGTTTGGCCCTGCAATCTCCGTCCCGGTAATGCCCAAATATCTCAACTTCCGCGCCTCGACCATCTATGCCGGCTCTTCCGAAGTACAGCGTAACATCATGGCTAAGCTAGTCCTGGGCCTTTGATAATGCCTTGATAGCTGTGGCCCGCCGTCCCTAAAGCGCGCCGTAGTGTCCTGAATATTAGGATCCTTGGGGCGGCATGAAACAGGACGCCATTCCAGGTGACCGGATGGACCCGGCGATTGATCTTCGGCTGGATACTGCGCAGAGCGCAACAGGAGCCGGGGCGGCGCAGACCTATGTCCAACGCTAACCATGGAGATAGAATTCCCGGTGATCTTCACCGAAGGTCTGTTCAATCCCGCCAACCCGGCCCTGGCTGACGTGGTCTCGCGGCAAGAGCCCGCTAAGCGCCATCGCCAGCTATTCTCGTCTTGTCGTTGCCTCTGGGTCAACCGCTACATCATTGTTTGCTAAAAACAGCCGTCAACACGGGCCATGACGTCCGCCGGCAGGGGGCCGGCCGCTGCCGCCGCCACGCATTCGGCCAGTTCGGCGCGGTTCTTCACACCCAGCACCACCGTATCCACGCCGGCCATGGACAGGGCATAGCGATGGCCCAGGGCCGCGGCCGAGGTGCCCAGCTCCGCCGCCAGGGCCCGATAGGCGCCCGCCCTATTGTAATCACCTATTTCCGGGTGATCATCGGGCAAATCGCGGTCGATTGCATCGGTCAGGGCGCCGGCCTGGACGGCGCGAATACCCATCACGCCGACCTGGTTTGCCTGCGCCGCCGCGATGATGTCCCGGGGACGGGCGGGTTCATCATAAATTTTCAGGCTGCCGGGAGAATCTAACGGATTGGCGATACATTGCACCACGGCCGGTGCCGGACGGCCGCCCAGCAGATCGATAATAGCGTCGGGATGGCCGATGCCGGTTAGGCCCCAGGCGCTGATCAGGCCCTCGGCCACGAAGCGTTCAAAGCAGGGCCGCACGACGGTGACAAAATCGCCCTGCGCGGTCATCCGGGCAGCGGCATCCGGGTGCTGCCGCATGGGATGGTCGTCCGGCGCCACGTTCGAATGCAAAAAAAATAGATCCAGCCGTTCCAGACGCAGCCGCGTCAGGCTGTCGTGGATCGATTCGCGCAACCGATCCTCGATTTCCGCTGCCAGGGTATTGCCCAGCAGGCATTTCGAGGTGACGCGGACGCCGGCCGGCACCTGGCCCGCGAACGCCTCGCCGAACACCAACTCGGCCTCGCCCTCGCCATAACGGTATGCCAGATCAATCAGATCGATCCCGGCATCCACCGCCGCCCGCACGGTGGCGACGCATTCCGCCCGGTCCGTCCGGCCCCACAATTGCCCCAGACCGCCGCCGCCCAAGGTTAGACGGCTAACCGGTCCCAGCGGACCCAAATTGTCTTTATCCATGTGCTCCCTGTGGCGTTTTAATTCTGCGCCGGCAGCATCTTACCAGGATTCATGATGTTGTCGGGATCAATCGCCATTTTGATGGCCCGCATGACCTCGATCGCATCGCCGTGTTCGGCGCGCATGTATTTTTGCTTGCCCAGGCCGATGCCATGTTCACCGGTGCAGGTGCCATCCATGGCCAGGGCGCGGGCGATCAGGCGCTCATTCAATTCTTCGGCCTCGCGCATTTCCGCCGGCACCGTGGGGTCCAACACAAAAGCTAGATGAAAATTGCCATCGCCGACATGTCCAGACAGCGGCGCGGGTATGGTCGAGCCTTCCAGATCCTTGTACGTCTCGGCGATACATTCCGCCAGCCGCGAGACGGGTACGCAGACGTCCGTGGCCCAAATCTCACAACCGGGCCGCAGGGCCTTGCAGGCATAGGCCACGTCGTGCCGGGCTTGCCACAGGCGGTTGCGGTCCTCCAACTGGGCCGACCATTGGAAATTACCAGCCCCAAACTCCTCGCCTAGGGCTTGCACCATGGCAATTTGCTCCGCCACGCCAGCATCTGTGCCATGGAATTCCAGGAACAGGGTCGGCTTTACTGGGTAATCCAGATTGGAATATTTATTGATGGCGTCCATCTGCACATCGTCCAGCAATTCGATGCGCGCGATGGGGATACCGGATTGAATGGTGCAGATGGTCGTCTCGACGGCGCCGTCCAGGGTTTCGAACGGCACCACGGCGGCGGAAATATTCTCCGGTATGCCGTACAGACGCAGGGTTATTTCAGTGATGATACCCAACGTGCCTTCAGAACCGACGAACAGCCGGGTCAGGTCATAGCCGGCCGAGGATTTCCGCGCCCGCCGCGCCGTGCGGATGATCTCGCCATTGGGCAGAACCGCGGTTAGGGAGATAACGTTTTCCCGCATGGTGCCATAACGCACCGCGTTGGTACCCGATGCCCTGGTCCCAGTCATGCCGCCGATAGAGGCATCGGCGCCGGGGTCGACGGGAAAAAATAACCCCGTGTCGCGCAAATAATCGTTCAGTTGTTTGCGCCGCACGCCGGGCTGCACGGTGCAATCTAGATCCTCCGCATGAACCGCCAGAACCTCGTTCATGCCGCCCACATCTACGCAAATGCCGCCCCGCACCGCCTGAATATGCCCCTCCAGCGAAGTGCCGGCGCCATACGGTATGACCGGTGTGCTGGTGGCATGGCAAATGCGCACGATGGCGGCGACTTCTTCGGTCGACTGGGCAAAAGCGACGGCGTCCGGCGCCTCCGTCGGATGCCAGCCTTCATCGTGGCCATGAGCATCGCGCACCGCATCCGCCGTGGACAGGCGGTCCCCCAAAAGGGCCCGTAATTCTTCGATCACGCCCAACATAGCCGTTTCAGTCGCTAAGCTCATGGTCCTAATCCTTCCCGCAAAATGTTGTCGCAGGAAGTATATGCCAGTTGGAACAGATTTCGACCGTTTTCCACCGACCCTGCCGTCGCCGTAACGGGAAATGCCGCAACAGCCTAATGATATTTGTGGGCTATATGCGCCCAGCAATAAATTCGCAGGGCAATTTGGGAATTAATTTAGTTATTATGCGTAAATAAAATTTAAGAATATAAAAATTAATGAAAAAACTATAACACTAAATATTATCGTATATAATAAATATAGAATAACGTATTTTCCTATTTTTATATTTATAATAAATATAAATACATATATTTTATATGAATTATGAATAAATATTAAATTAACAAGTAATTACTAGAGTATTTCGCATACAATACAGACTTTTTTATAAATTCAAGATCG
>CAUZBE010000027.1:0-15566 GCA_963577885.1 Alphaproteobacteria bacterium | reverse complement strand
GGCGGAGGACCGTGCGGAGATGGCTCGGCTCGCCGCGGACGGAATTCTAGCGGGGGCGTTCGGGTTTTCGACTTCACGGCTGCTGCAGCACCGCACGGCGGAGGGAGAACCGATCCCGTCCTACGGTGCGGCGGAGGCAGAATTGGCCGAGATCACCGACGCGGTGGCCAAGGTTGGACGCGGCTGGATCCAAGTCGTTGGCGACTACGGAGACGCGATCGACCAAGAATTCGGCCTGCTCACCCGCCTGGCAAAAAGGTCGGGACGACCTGTGACGCTCACGCTTTTGCAAAAGGATTCAGATCCCGACCAATGGCGCGATCTGCTCGACCGGATTGCGGCGGCCAATGCCGAGGGCCTTCAAATCACCGGTCAAATCCGTGGACGCCCAACCAGTGTGTTACTCGGCTTCGAGCTGTCGTTGAACCCGTTTCTCGATAGTGCCGGCTGGCGAGAATTGACATCGTTGGACATGGACGCACGTGTCGCAATTCTGCGCGATCCGAATTTCAGGGCACGTCTGCTCGCCGAGCCCGGCACAACCTCGGCGCGGGTTAATCAGCTAAGGGACTGGGACAGGATCTTCCCGTTCGGTGATCCGCCGCAGTACGAGCCCGATCCGAGCACCAGCGTCGGAGCCAAAGCACGGCGGCGCGGAATGCATCCCGCCGAACTCGCCTACGATTTGATGATGGAGCAAGACGGCCGCGGGATCCTTTATCGTCCGATGACGAACTACGCCTGTGGCGACATGGCGTCAGTGCACGAGATGCTAGGGCATCCCAACACGTTGATCGGTCTCGGGGATGGCGGTGCGCATGTCGGGATTATGTGCGACGCCACTGACATGGTGCACACGCTCACCCACTGGACGCGCGACCGCACTCGCGGACCAAGGCACCGCATCGAGGAGGTGGTGCGGCGACTGACCTCGGCGAACGCCGAGGCCATTGGCCTCCACGATCGCGGACGGATTGCGGCAGGCATGCGGGCAGATATTAATGTCGTAGATTACGATGCATTGCAGCTTCAGGTGCCCGAGGTGCGCTACGACCTACCCGCAGGGGGAAAGCGGCTTCTACAGCGCTCCACCGGGTTCGACGCGACGATCGTGGCTGGCGTACCGATCTGGCGCCATGGCGAGGCGACGGGGGCTCTGCCAGGCCGATTGCTCCGGAGCAGTCATTGAGCCGGAAGCTGGGATCAAAATTGATTTCACGCTTTTTCAGCCGCGACATCCAGCAACGATGTCCACCAATTCTTTAAACTCGGGCATCGGCAAGGGTCATGCCTAACGGAAAAGCCCAACTCACGGTTTCCTCTGCACGTCCGCTTATTTTACTAAACCAGCGCCCGTCGTTTGGATAAACAAGCTGTCTTTCGGGAATTTCCTGCGGCCCTCGCGGTGTGCCGCCTCGGGGTATTATTTTCTAGCGACAGGCTTGTATGTGACACTGCGTACAGATTTCAAACCGGAGGCATTCAATGGCTGAACTAGCGCTGGCCTATCAAGCAAAATGCCACAGCATCGGCGTCGTCGGCCGGTCGATTTACAATGCACGCAATCATCATTGGGTTGCCGCAAACTCCGGCGGCGAAGCGGTCGGCGCGGGTGAACTGTTTTGTGCGTCCATCGCCGCGTGCGCCGTGAATATGGGCGAGATAATCGCCAGCACCGAGCAACGTGCCATCGATAGCATGGAAGTCAATGTCGCGGCCTACCGGGATTTCGACAAGCCCAGCGGTGATGTCTCGCTGTGCGATGAGGTGCGCATGGAATTCCAGATGTGGGGCGTGAGCGATGGCGATACGCGCTTCCTAGTCAAAACATGGAAGCAACGTTGACCCATCTACGGTTCAGTCGCCGTGGCGACTGCAGACACCATAGTGGACTTTACCGCGCACGCCGCATCGCGGCCTCGGTAATAACGGTTTGGCCGCTCTTGGCACGAAACCGATTACGGTCAATTTCCGGTGACAGTTCACTTTTTACAATCTGCCGCTATGTCGCTTATCCCAGTTCAGCCGCCATCAGGTCCGCCAACCGGGCATCATCCGGTCTGCCCGTGGCGCGCAGGCCGGCGATGGCACCCTCGGCATCTTCGGGCTGACGGTTCTGGCTCAATTTCGCCTTGCCTTCCATTCGGGTGATTTCAATTTGGAAGGTCACGATGCCGGCGAGCATGCCTTGTTCGTAACTCTGCGGCAGGTCCATCACCCAGGGTTCGGAGAAGCCACTTTCCATGACTGCTACCAAATGGGCCTGCCTGGCCTTTTTTTGCGCCACATCCTCGATCAGGCGCGGCCGACCGTAGACATGCAAGGCGGTGTAATTCCAGGTCGGGACGTTGGGCGCATTTATGTACCAGGAGGGTGAGATATAGCCGTGGGGTCCGCTGAATATAATCAAAACGTCCTGTTCGGCCTGAAAATGCCGCCATTGCGGGTTAGCCTTGGCCATATGCCCGTCCAGACGCCCATCCGCGTACAAAAAGGGCAGATGGGAGCCGTGGGGCAGGCCGTCGCCGTCTATGGTGATCAACTGGGCGAACGAATTATCGGCGATCACGGCCTGCTGTTGGGCCGGACCATCCAGGGCGAAATGCTTGGGCGTGTACATGCTCTTGTCTCCCTAAAATAATTCGGGCCGCCGGTCTGATCCGGCGGCCCGATTAATAGTACCGGTATGGCCGGACGGTTAGACTTGGCGGCTGACCATCATTTTTTTGATTTCGGCGATGGCCTTCGCCGGGTTCAGGCCCTTGGGGCAGGTGTTGGTGCAGTTCATGATGGTGTGGCAACGGTACAGGCGGAACGGATCTTCCAGATTGTCCAGGCGCTCGCCCTGGCTCTCGTCCCGGCTGTCGGCCAGCCAGCGATAGGCCTGCAATAAGACGGCTGGGCCCAGATAGCGGTCGCTGTTCCACCAATAGCTGGGGCAGGCCGTTGAACAACAAGCACACAGAATGCATTCATACAGGCCGTCGATCTCTTTCCGCTCTTCAGGGCTTTGCAGCCTTTCGCTATCGGGCGGAGCCGGCGACTGCGTTTCCAGCCACGGCTTGATCGAAGCGTATTGAGCATAAAAATTTGACAGATCGCCAACCAGGTCCTTGATCACCTCCAAATGCGGCAGGGGATAGACTTTGACGTCGCCCTTGACCTCATCGCAGGCCTTGGTACAGGCCAGGGTATTGGTGCCATCAATATTCATGGCGCAGGAACCGCAGATCCCCTCGCGGCAGGAGCGGCGGAAGGTTACCGTGGGATCAATCTCGTTCTTGATCTTGATCAGCGCATCCAGAACCATGGGCCCGCATTCATCCATGTCCACTTCATAGGTATCCAGGTGCGGGTTCTGGCCGCTGTCGGGGTCATAACGATAGACCTGAAAGGCGCGGACATTTTTGGTCCCGGCCGCCGCCTTGTGGGTGGTGCCGCCCTTGACCTTGGAATTGGCGGGCAGGTTGAACTCGACCATATCCGTATCCTCAATAAACCCGCGCCTTGGGCGGGAAATACTGCACATCATCCGTTAAGGTATAGGAATGCACGGGCCGGTAATCGATGCTTACCTTGCCGTCATCGCCAAACCACGTCAGCGTATGCTTCATCCAGTTTTCATCATCGCGGTCGGGGTAGTCCTCTCGCGCATGGCCGCCCCGGCTTTCCTTTCGGTTCGCCGCCGCGTGCATGGTCACCACCGCCTGGCGGACCAGATTGTCCAGTTCCAGGCTTTCAACCAGATCCGAATTCCAGATCATGGAGCGGTCGGAAACCCCTATATCGGGCATCATCCGCCAGACGTCATCGATCAGCTTTTGCCCTTCCTCCAGCACCTCGCCGGTGCGGAACACTGCGCAATTGCTTTGCATGGTGCGCTGCATCTTGTCCCGGATCACGGCAGTCGAGGTGCTGCCCGCGGCATGGCGTATCTTGTCGAATCGGGCCATTACCCCATCGTCGATGGATTTCCGCAGATCGGGATGCAAGGCGCCCGGCGTCACCACCTCGGCCATGCGCAGGCCGGCGGCGCGGCCAAAGACGACAAGATCGATCAACGAGTTGGAACCAAGCCGATTGGCGCCATGCACCGAGACGCAGGCCGCCTCGCCCACCGCCATCAGGCCGGGGACAATCGAATCCGGGTCGCCACCCTTCAGGTTGACGACCTCGCCATGATAGTTGGTCTGAATACCGCCCATGTTGTAATGCACCGTCGGCAGAACCGGGATCGCTTCCTTAGTGACGTCCACGCCGGCGAATATACGGGCCGATTCTGAAATTCCGGGTAACCTCTCCTCGATAATCGCCGGGTCGAGGTGATCCAGATGCAGAAGGATATGATCCTTATTGGCGCCAACGCCGCGCCCTTCGCGTATTTCGATAGTCATGGAACGACTGACAACATCCCGGCTAGCAAGATCCTTGGCAGAGGGCGCGTACCGCTCCATGAAGCGTTCGCCCTCGCTGTTGACCAGAAAGCCGCCCTCGCCGCGCACGCCTTCGGTAATCAGGCAACCGGCGCCATAAATACCGGTGGGATGGAATTGCACGAATTCCATATCCTGCAACGGTAATCCTGCCCGCAACATCATGGCGTTGCCGTCGCCCGTGCAGGTATGGGCCGAGGTGCAGGAGAAATAAGTCCGGCCATAACCGCCTGTAGCCAGCACCACCATTTGCGCCCGGAAGCGGTGGATGGTGCCGTCTTCAAGATTCCAAGTCATAACCCCGCGGCAGACGCCGTCTTCGTCCACCAACAGATCCATGGCAAAATATTCGATAAAAAAATCGGTGTCGTAACGCAGAGACTGCTGGTACAGGGTGTGCAGGATGGCATGTCCGGTACGGTCGGCGGCGGCGCAGGTTCGCAGTGCCGTGCCTTCACCGTAATTGGTGGTCATGCCGCCAAAGGCGCGCTGATAGATCTTGCCTTCCTCGGTGCGCGAGAACGGCAGGCCCATATGCTCCAACTCCAATACCGCGCGGGGCGCTTCCCGGCACATATATTCGATGGCGTCCTGATCGCCCAGCCAGTCCGAGCCCTTGACAGTGTCGTACATGTGCCAGCGCCAATCGTCCTCGCCCATATTGCCCATGGCCGCGGCGATGCCGCCCTGAGCAGCGACCGTATGGCTACGGGTTGGAAAAACTTTCGAGATACAGGCGGTCTTCAGGCCGGCCTGGGCCGCACCCATGGTAGCCCGCAGGCCCGAACCGCCCGCACCGACCACCACCACATCATAGACATGGTCCACAATCTCATAGGCCTGCGACATACGTCAGCCCCCTAACAACATTTTCAGCACCGCCAGCGTCGCCGCCAGAGCCAGGAACATGGAAATCAGATTATTCAGGATCAGGCAGGTGACCTTGCGCCATTCGCTATGCACATAGTCCTCGATCACCACCTGCAGGCCCAGCTTCATATGCCAAAAACCGGCGAGCAGAAAACTCAGCATCAGCAGGGCACTCAGCGGCGATTTCATCCAGGTCACGACCGCCGGCAAATCGACCGTCGCCAGCGAAGCCACGGACAGGGCGAACCAGACGGTCAACGGCACCAGGGCGATGGCGGTCAGCCGCTGCAGCCAGAAATGATGGGTGCCGCCCTTGGCTGAACCGAGCCCGCGGGCCCGCGCCAGAGGCGTTCTTAAGCTACGATCGCTCATCGTCTACAGGCCCCCATAACCGATAAGGAAGGTCCCCAGCGTCAGCACCACCGTGGCAGCCAGCACCAGCCGGCCGGTCTTCTGCATGTCCTCGATTTCAAAGCCATAACCGGCGTCCCAGGCCAGATGACGCAGGCCGTTGCAGAGATGGAAAAACAGCGACGCGGTAAAGCCCAGCAGGATCACCCGGCCAATCCACGATGCCATGACGGCGTGCACGGTATTGAAATAGTCAGCGCCGCTGGCCGCTGCGACCAGCCACCAGGTCAACAGCACCAGCCCCAGGGCTAGACCCACGCCGGTTATCCGATGCAGGATCGAAAACAGCATGGACATCTGCCAGCGGTAGACTTGTAGATGCGGTGAAAGAGGGCGGTTACCAGCTGCCATTGTCGCGTTCCCCCATGGTCCGGACCCGTGGTCCCGGCCCGGTTTCTCCAATCTCGTGAATTGGGCGCTATACTAGCCAACCTCTCGCGCCTGTCAAAGGTTGCCTCACGAAAGCGCATTAATTTGTTATTTGGCGGCGATGGCGGTTCATGCTTGAGTGCTGACGTAGCAAAATAGGGGGTTTCACGATGAATCTAGCGAGAGGGATGGCGGCACGGGCAAAGGCAGGAAATCCCGTTCGCGTGGGTCTGATCGGGGCAGGCAAGTTCGGCTCCATGTTTCTGGCCCAGGCACGCCTGACCGCCGGCATGCACATATTGGGTATCGCCGATTTAAACGTGGAACAGGCTTCCAGGAATTGTCGCCAGTCGGGCTGGCCCGACGAACAGATCGCCGCCGCCTCCCTGGATGATGCCAGGCAAAACGGGGCCACCCATATCGGCGATGACGCCATGGCCCTGATCGCCCATCCCGCGCTGGACGTGCTGATCGATGCCACCGGCGAACCGCGCATCGGCATTCGCCACTGCCTGGCCGCCATCGATAACGGCAAGCATGTGGTCATGGTGAATGTAGAGGCGGACGCGGTCGCCGGACCGCTGTTGGCGCGGCGAGCGGAACAGGCCGGCGTGGTCTACAGCCTGGCCTGGGGCGATCAGCCTGCCCTGATCGCGGAACACGTGGATTGGGCCCGATCCTGTGGCTTCAAGGTCGTCTGCGCCGGCAAGGGCACCCGCTATCACCCCGACTATCACGGCCTGACCCCCGATACAGTACCTGACGTCCTGGCGCAATATCTCGAGGTCGATCCCGGCGCCGTCAATCTAAAGATGTTCAATTCCTTTCTCGATGGCACCAAGTCGGGCATCGAGATGACGGCGGTTTGCAACGCCACTGGGTTGATCCCCCAGGACGGCGGCCTAGCCTTTCCGCCCGCCACCCGATTTGAACTGGCGGATGTCTGCAAACTAGCCGCGAAGGGCGGCAGCCTCAGCCGCGAGGGCACGACGGAGGTGGTCTCCTCGCTGTACCGCGACGGCGGGGAAGTGCCTCATCATCTGGCCTTGGGCACCTATGTGGTGATCGCGGGCGAGACCGATTACGCCCGCCAGTGTTTCCGCGAATATCACATGCTGGCAGACGCCAGCGGCCAATTTGCTGCGCTCTATCGGCCCATCCACATGATCGGCCTGGAGCTGGGCATTTCCGTCGCCTCAATCGCAATACGGGGAGAGCCCACCGGGGCTCCTACCGGTTTCCGATCCGACGTGGTGGCGGTGGCCAAGCGGGCCCTAAAAAAGGGCGAAATTCTTGATGGCGAGGGCGGCCATATGGTCTGGGGCAAACAGCTCCCCGCGCCCGCATCCCTGGCCATGGGCGGCCTGCCCTTGGGCCTGGCCGGAGATGTGTCCCTGACCCGCGACATCCCCGCAGGCGCATTGCTGACCTGGGACGATGCGGTCATCAACCAAACCGACCAAGCCGTCATCATCCGCCGCGAAATGGAAGCTGCCTTCGGCCGCAACAACGCCGCTGAATAGAGGCTTTCCGCGGCGCAATCAGCGGGATCGGAAATTCACCGGCACGGCATTGCCCCGATCCAGGTCGGCCGGGCTGATGTCGCCGAGCAGGTGGTCGAGCAGTAAGACCGCGTCGCTGTCGAACTGGGCCACGGCCAGACTGAGCCACTGATAGGCTTGGGCCATGTCCTTGGCTCCGCCTTCGCCACGATAATGCATGCGGCCCAAAAACAGCTGCGCCCCGCCATGGCCGCCCCGCGCCGCTTTTTTTCAAAAATATAGCGCGGGCCTGGACCAAATCGTGGGCCTTGCCATAGCCCCGATAATACAACCGGCCCAGATCGAATTCGGCCTTGCCAACGCCAGCGGCGGCGATCTGCTGAAACAATTCGCCCGCGCGCGCCCGGTCCATGGCAACGCCCAGGCCGTCGTAATGCAGCATGCCCAGATTGCGCTGCGCCTTGGCTAGGCCCTAATCTGCGGCCTTGGTGAACCAGATCAGGGCCTTGGCCGGATTCACTTTTACGCCACGGCCGCTGTCGTACAAGCGGCCCAGCTAATATAGCGCCACCACCGTGCCCGCCTCGGCCATGGGCTGACAGTGTGCCAGGGTGCCGGCATATTCCCCCGCTTCATAGGCTTGCCGTCCCGCTTCTATTCCGGCCTTGGCCGGCGAACCCAGTAGGACCAGGGACAGACAAAGTACAAGAAAAAGACGTTGCATAGTTATAACTCCCGGTCACCACCCAGCAGGCGGTGGACAATGGTCCGGCGCAGAATCTCGTTAGTGCCGTCGGCCACATTCACCACCCGCACCACGTTATAGGCCTCGGCCAAGCCAACCTCGTTGGTGAAGCCCATGGCGCCGTGGACCTGAATAGCCCGGTCGATGGCCCGGGCGCTAACCTCGACAGCATAGGCCTTGGCCATGGACAATTCCTTGATCGCCGGTTGGCCCCGGTCCAGCAGCATGGCCGCGTTCAGACCCATCAAGTGCGCGCCGTGTAATTCCATGGCCGATTCCGCCAAGGGAAAGGTGACGCCCTGGTAATCGGCAATCGGCTTGCCAAAGGCCTGCCGCGTGGTGGAATAGTCTAGCGCCAGTTCCAGGGACCAGCGCGCCAGACCCAGGGACCTCGCGGAGTTATAAATCCGCCCCATGGAAACGCCGAACACCGCGTTCTTGAAACCTTCATGCAACTCGCCCACCAGTTGGGACGGCTCCACCCGGATATCCTCAAACACCAGTTGCGCTTCGTTGCCGCCGACCGCACCGTGCATGCGGATGATGTTTTCTATCTCGAAACCTGGAGCATTGGTGGGTACGAGAAAAGCGGAAATGCCGCCCTTACGCGCGGCCGCCCGTTCCGGGTCGGTCTGGGCAAAAATGATGCAATATTCGGCAATGGGGGAATTGGTCGTCCAAATTTTGCGTCCATTGATACGCCAGCCGTTGCCATCGGGTGTCGCCCGCGTGGTCAGCGCGGCGGCATCCGAGCCGGCGCCAGGTTCGGAAAGGCCAAAGCACATGGAGGTGCGCCCCTCTATCATGCCGTTCAGCATTTCCTCCCGCGCCTCGGGCGTGACCCGCTCCAACAGACGCGAGGGGCCCAGCGCCCAATGGCTGATGGCATAAACCGAGAGCCAGTTGTGCGGCCCACACAAACGAAAGGCATGCTCCCAGGCGACGTAATAGGCCAGCATCCCAAGACCGCTGCCGCCGAGTTCCTCCGGCACGCACATGTTGTAGTAACCGGCCTTGGATGCTGCCATGCGGACCTCGCGGATCAGTTCGATCACATCCTCTACATAACGGCCATTTTCGTCATAGGTATTGCGGCCGTTGGAAAGCAGGGCGTGGTGTTTATCGTGCCGGGAGATAACCTCGGCCTTTAAAAAATCGCCAAGGCCGTCGCACAGGGCACGGATTTCATCGGGGATATCGAAAGCGATACTGCTCATCACTAAGTTGCCTTTCGCGCCGAGCTTTATAGGAAACTATCCAATCCCATTCTGCAGCCCAGGCCGGTCCCGGTAAAGAACCTGTTGCATCGAAAATATGTTCCCCAGGCGGCCCGATGTCTCCCGGCCACTACGATAAACCGTGAGCAGAGACCAGCAGGCAAGGCGTTATAGCTGCCAGTAGTGCCGGTCGGCGGGGCGCTCCATGCCGCGCCAGATGCCCTTGATGTCGGCGATCAGGCCGCCTTCGCGAACCAGGCGGGCCAGGTCGCCGGCATTCAGGGCAAGATAGTCGTCATGACGCACGGCGCACACCACGGCGTCGAATCCGGTTTGACCGTCGAGCGAGGGCAGCAGGTCGAAGCCATACAAGCGTTCCGCCTCCTCGCCATTGGCCACTGGATCATGGACCAAAACCGCATGGCCCCGCGCCCGCAGGCCGGAGATGACATCGACCACCTTGGTGTTGCGCAGGTCGGGCACGTTTTCCTTGAAGGTCAGGCCCAACATCAGCGCCCGGCCCGGCCCGGCCATATTCTCGTCAATGCAGCCGGCTATGAAGTCACCCATGCCATCGTTCAGGCGCCGACCCGCAAGGATGATCTGCGGATCATAACCCATTTTCTGCGCCTGATGGGCCAAATAGAAGGGATCGACGCCGATGCAATGGCCGCCGACCAGGCCCGGCGTGAAGGGCAGGAAATTCCATTTCGTGCCCGCCGCCTCCAACACATCATGGGCGGAGATGGATAACTTTTGACATATTGCCGCGACCTCGTTCACGAAGGCTATGTTGATATCGCGCTGGGCGTTCTCTATCACCTTGGCGGCTTCCGCCGTCTTGATATTTGGTGCCCGATAGACCCCGCCGGAAGTCACCCGGACGTATAAGTCGGCCAGTTGCTCCAGAACCTCGGGGGTTTGGCCGGCGACCACCTTGGTAATTTTATCGACGGTATGTTCCCGGTCGCCTGGATTAATCCGCTCCGGCGAATAGCCCAGATAGAAATCTCGGCCACAAACCAGACCGGAGGCCGCAGCCAGGGCGGGCCCGCAAATATCTTCCGTCACGCCGGGATAAACCGTGCTTTCAAAGACCACGATGTTGCCCACCGCTAACATTTTGCCGATGCCGGCGCAGGCCGCCTCGATCAGCCGCAAATCGGGCTGGTTATTGTCATCCACAGGGGTCGGAACGGTAACAATATAGATCTCGGCCGCCGCAATGGCGTCCTCATCTGCGGTCACCGTCAAGGGGCTGTCGGACATCACTCTTGCAGCGATTTCGCCGGTGCGGTCATGGCCAGTCCTTAGTTCGGCGATCCGGTCCTGATCCAAATCATAACCGACGGTCGGAAAATGCCGGGCCAGGGCCACTGCAAGGGGCAGGCCAACATAGCCCAGACCGATAACCGCGATAGGGCGAGGCGACGTCACGGCCGCCCACGGAACGCAGTTTCGACAATCTTGCCGCTACCACCCGACTTTTGGACTTTCATTGCGCCTAGACCTTAATGCTTTCGCGGCCCATGGCCGCCGCTGGCCACTAGGATTTGCCGGGCGGGGAGTAGCATTATCACCGCTATCTGACAAGGGTCACAATCAGGGCGGCATTCCAGTGTCATACCGAATTGCGGCCGAAAGCGGGATGCCACGGGCCCCTGTCCGGGCACGGCAAACCGGGTTATAAGCAACCATGTCTTGGAGCCTTACCATCGGCTTGGCCATTACGGCCTGTATTGTGACCGCGCTGGCCACGGGAGGGCTGGTGCGTCTGTTGCGGGCCCGCGCGATCCTGGATCACCCCAATGCGCGCTCCAGTCACGATAGGGCGGTGCCCCGAGGGGGCGGTATCGCCGTGATCGCCGTCATCGCCGTGGCGTGGTGCCTACAGGCTTGGCGCGGACCGATGGCAGATAGCGATTCGTTCAATCTGACCGCTGTCGCCCTTTTGGCCACCGCGTTGGCTGGGTATTCGTTTCTGGACGATCTGCGCGGCCTGCCGGCGCTGCAAAGGCTGTTATTGCAATCCCTGGCAGTCGCTTTGGGGTGCCCGGCATTGCCCGATAGCCTGGTCTTTCAGGGCCTGTTGCCGCCCGTCGCGGATAGCCTCGCAGCCGGATTTTTATGGCTCTGGTTCATAAATCTATTCAATTTCATGGATGGCATCGACGGGATCTCGGCGGTGGAAGCCGGCAGCATCGGCCTTGGTGTTGCCCTGATTACCCTGACCAGCGGTGCCGCCATTCATTTGGCGCCGCCCGCCGCCATCCTGGCCGGCGCCGCGCTGGGATTTGGGTTTTGGAATTGGCGGCCGGCGAAAATATTCCTGGGCGATGTGGGCAGCGTCGGCCTAGGCTTTCTATTGGGCTGGCTGCTGCTATCCCTAGCGGCCGCGGGGCATTGGATACCGGCCCTGTTATTGGCGCTGTATTACCTGACCGATGCGACCTGGACCCTGTTGCGGCGGATCCTACGGAGAGAAGCCTTTTGGCGGGCCCACCGCTCCCATTTCTATCAACACGCCGCCCGGCGTTGCGGCGATCATGGCCGTATCGCCTTACTTATCCTGGCTTGCAATGCCGCGCTGCTGACAACGGCGCTGTGGGGCGCGCTGGGCGAGCAGCAATGGCCGGCGTTGCTGCTGGGAGGCACGGCGGTGGCGTTTCTGTTATACTATTTCGCCAGAATGACTATCCAAGGCGAGGCAGATTGATCGTGGGCTGGTTCCAGCGCCTCAACAAACGCATTGCGATCGTGGCCGTGCATGATGTTTTCATGTCGGCGCTATCGTTCGAACTGGCGGTCTGGCTGCGCTATCAGACCTATGGCAAACCGCAGGAATTCTTCTTTCTTTGGCATGGCACGGCAGTTTTCACTGTTGTGTGCGCCCTGGTCTTCTGGCGCATGGGCTTGTACCGGGGGATTTGGCATTACGCCTCGCTTTCCGACCTGATCGCCATCGTCAAGGCGGTGACCCTGGCCATCCTGATTTATTTGCCGGTGATGTTCGTGCTGGACCGACTGGCCAATTTCCCACGCAGCGCGATGATATTGAATTGGCCGTTGCTGGTCGCTTTCCTGGTCGCTTCGCGCCTGTTGTACCGCTTTTCCAAGGATGGTGATCTGCGGGCGGTGTTCGAACGGGCCGACGATGGCCGAGTGCCAGTACTGTTAATCGGCGCCGGGGACGAGGCGGAAACCTTCATTCGCGCCATGGCCCGGGACCGTCAAGCCAGCTATCGCGTGGTCGGTATAGTCGATCATAAACGCTCCCGCATTGGCCGGGATATTCGCGGTGTCACGGTGTTGGGCGGCCTGGATGACATCGAGGCGGTGGTCAAGCGCCTGGAGCGCAAGGGCCGCAAGCCGCAACGCCTGATTATCACCTGGTCGAAACTTGACGGGATGACCATCGGTGGGTTGCTAGAACAGGCCGAAAGCCTGGGCTTGACCCTCTCCCGCGTGCCGCGGCTAACCGATTTTCAAAGCGGGGGAAATAGCGGGGCGAAACTGGAAGTGCAGCCCGTGCAGGTCGAGGATCTGTTGGGCCGGCCGCAGCAGGTCCTCGACCGGGCGGCCATGCGGGCCTTGGTCTCCGGCCGGCGGGTTCTGATCACCGGAGCGGGCGGCACGATCGGCGCGGAATTGGCGCGTCAGATCGCCGCCCTGGCGCCGGCCCATGTCAGCCTGTTGGATAACGGCGAACATGCTTTGTATCAGATCGATCTGGAATTCTCCGAAAGCTGGCCTGAACTATCCCGGCACCCCATCCTAGGCGACGTGAGGGATGCCGAGCGTCTGGCCGTGGTGTTCGAACGGGAGCAGCCCGAACTGGTCTTTCACGCCGCTGCTTTCAAGCATGTCCCCATGGTCGAAGGCAATCCCACCGAAGGCGTGCTGACTAACGTCATAGGCACGGCCAACGTGGCCGAATCCTGTCAGGCGGCCGGGGTAGCCGTGATGGTGCAGATATCCACCGACAAGGCGGTTAACCCGACCTCCGTCATGGGCGCCTCGAAACGAATTGCCGAGATGATTTGCCAGGGCCTGAGCGTGTCATCGTCGAGCTGCCGTTTTGTCACCGTGCGCTTTGGCAATGTTCTGGGCTCGACCGGTTCTGTGGTGCCTTTATTCCAACGGCAACTGGCCCGTGGCGGCCCGTTGACCGTCACCGACCCGAACGTCACCCGCTATTTCATGACTACGCGGGAAGCGGTGGAACTGATCCTGCAAGCCACGGCGGCCGAGCCCACGGGGGATGAAGAGGGCAAAATATTTGTCCTGGATATGGGCAAGCCGGTACGTATTCTGGATCTCGCCCGGCAAATGATCCGCCTGGCCGGTCTGACGCCCGAGATTGATATCCCCATCGTATTTACCGGCCTGCGGCCTGGCGAAAAGCTATACGAAGAACTATTACACGAAGGCGAGGCGCCGCGGGCAACCCAACTTACAGGCGTCAACCTGGCCGCATCCCGGGTGATCGACCATGCCTTTCTGAGCGCCCAGGTCAAGCAGCTGGCGGCGGCGGCGAGGGCGCGGGATACGGCCCAGACCCTGGCTCTGATTTGCCGTCTTGTGCCGGAAATGTTGACGGATACGGAGGACCGGGCAGCCGAAAAGGCTACGGTCCAGGCGGAATAAGGCTGCCCCGTTTGGCGCCTCCACAAGGCGTGCTATAGGGCCGGTTCAGAAAGCGGATAGGTTACGGGAGTACATAATGTCGACAACGCCGGCAGTTGATCTGGTGGTCATCAAGCGAGCCTTAATTTCTGTCTCTGACAAGGATGGGTTGCTGGAATTCGGCCGCGCCCTGGCCGGCCACGGGGTGGAAATCCTGTCCACGGGTGGGACCGCCCGGGCCTTGGCGGACGCCGGCATCCCGGTCAAGGAAGTCAGCGATCACACCGGATTTCCAGAGATGATGGACGGACGGGTAAAGACCCTGCATCCCACGGTACACGGCGGCATCCTGGCTCTGCGCGACGATCCGGCCCACCGTGAAGCGATGGCGGCGCATGATATTGGCGCCATCGATCTGGTCGCGGTAAACCTGTACCCATTCGAGGCGACCACGGCCATGGGCGCCGATTTCGCCACCTGCATTGAAAACATCGATATCGGCGGTCCGGCCATGATCCGCTCCGCCGCCAAGAACCACGCCCATGTGGCCGTGCTGACCGAGCCAGGTGACTATACGGCGGTGATCGAAGCCTTGGCCGGACAAAACGGCGCCACCGGTGGCGCGCTGCGCCGCCGCCTGGCGGCCAAGGCCTATGCCCGCACGGGCAGCTATGATGCCGCCATAGCGGCCTGGTTCGCGGCCCAACAGGGCGAAGTATTTCCTGATCGCCTGCTGGTGACGGCGGCGAAACAGTCGGAACTACGCTATGGCGAAAACCCACACCAAGACGCGGCTTTTTATACCACCGGCAGCGCCCGGCCGGGGGTCGCCACGGCACGCCAGTTGCAGGGTAAGGCGCTCAGCTACAACAATCTCAACGACACGGACGCGGCCTTTGAACTGGTCGCGGAATTCGACGCCCGCGAGACCGTCGTGGCAATCATCAAACATGCCAATCCCTGCGGCGTGGCCGTCGGAGATGATCTGCTCGACGCCTACCGCAAGGCCCTGCGCTGCGATCCGGTCAGCGCCTTTGGCGGCATCATTGCCACCAACCGGGCCCTAGACGGCACGGCGGCCAAGGCCATGGTGGAAATTTTTACCGAAGTCATCATCGCTCCCGATGCCGATGAAGCCGCACGGTCCGCTATTGGCGCTAAGAAAAACCTGCGCCTGCTGCTGACAGGCGGCCTGCCGAACCCGGCCGCCGCCGGCGTGACTTTGAAAAGTCTAGCGGGCGGCTATCTGCTGCAGTCCCGCGATGCCGGCCAGATTGGCCCCAGTGACGTTCAGGTCGCATCCAAACGCCCACCCAGCGATCAGGAAATGGCCGATCTGCTGTTGGCATTCCGGATTTGCAAGCACGTCAAATCCAACGCCATCATCTACGTC
>CAUZBE010000026.1:0-15635 GCA_963577885.1 Alphaproteobacteria bacterium | reverse complement strand
ACGGCGGCCGCATCGTCACCGCCAAACATGCTGACCTGGGCCGAATCCCGTTCCTCGGCCGCGTGGCAGGCGAAGCGCAGCAATATGTCCGCCGCCGCCAGCATTTGAGCCCGGTTCGGGTTTAGGCCATCAAAAGCACCCGCGCGGGCTAGGTTTTCCACCTGCCGCTTGTTGATCTGACGGGGATCCAGGCGGCCGGCAAAATCCCAAACATTCTTGAAAGGCCCATTGGTCTGCCGCTCCGCGACCACCGCCGCCATCGCCTCGCGGCCAACGTTTTTCACGGCGGCCAAGGCATAATGGATCGCACCCTCATTTTGTTCCGTAGCCTCCGCCGCCACCGTAAAGACAACGTCCGATTTATTCAGATCGGGCGGCAACAGACGAATGCCCATACGCTGAACCTCCTGCTTAAACAGATTTAGCTTGTCCGTGTTGGTCATATCCAGGGACATCGTCGCGGCCATGAATTCGACGGGATGATTGGCTTTCAAATATGCCGTTTGATAGGCGATCAGTGCGTAGGCGGCGGCGTGGCTTTTGTTAAAGCCATAGCCCGCGAACTTGGCGACCAGGTCAAAGACATATTCCGCCCGGTCCGCCTCGATGCCATTGGCCATGGCTCCATTCACGAAGCGGGCGCGCTGGGCATCCATCTCCGATTTTATTTTTTTGCCCATGGCCCGGCGCAATAAATCGGCCTCGCCCAGGCTGTAACCCGCCATCACTTGGGCTATCTGCATAACCTGTTCCTGATAGACGATGACGCCGTAGGTCTCAATCAGGATTTCCTGCAAACAGGGGTGAAGGTAATCCGCCGTCTCCACGCCCGACTTCACATTGCAAAAGCGGGGAATGTTGTCCATGGGGCCGGGCCGGTACAGGGCGACCACGGCGATGATGTCTTCAAAGCAATCGGGCCGCATCTGACGCAACATGTCGCGCATGCCCGAACCTTCCAACTGGAACACGCCAACGGTCTCGCCCCGGGCGATCAATTGATAGGACGATTGGTCATCTAGGGGTATCCGGTTCAGGTTGAAATCCTTATCGCGGCGATGGATCATCTCCACGGCCCGATCCAGCACCGTCAATGTCTTCAGGCCCAGAAAGTCAAACTTCACCAAACCCGCCGGCTCGACCCATTTCATATTGAACTGGGTCACCGGCATCTCTGAATTCGGATCGCGGTAAAGGGGCACCAGCTGTTCCAACGGCCGGTCCGCAATTACCACGCCGGCCGCATGGGTGGAGGCATGCCGGTACAGCCCCTCCAGCTTCATGGCGATATCGAGCAGGCGGTCGACGCCGGGTTCGTTCCGCATAACCTCTCTAAGGCGGGGTTCGGCCTTCAACGCTTCGGGCAAGGTGGCGGGATTAGCCGGATTGTTCGGCACCATCTTGCAAAGCCGGTCCACCAGCCCGAACGGCATTTCCAACACTCTGCCAACATCGCGCAGGGCCGCGCGGGCCTGCAATTTACCAAAGGTGATAATTTGCGCAACTTGATCATGGCCATATTTGTCCTGCACATAGCGGATCACCCGATCCCGCTTGTCCTGACAGAAATCGATATCGAAATCTGGCATCGACACCCGTTCTGGGTTCAAGAATCGTTCGAACAGCAAACCGAAACGCAAGGGATCCAGATCGGTGATATTCAAGCTCCACGCCACCACCGAGCCGGCGCCTGAACCACGCCCCGGCCCCACCGGAATGTCCTGCGCCTTGGCCCATTGGATAAAATCGGCCACGATCATGAAATAGCCGGCAAAGCCCATTTTGGTAATGACATCCAATTCGAAGGCAAGACGCGCGGCATAGGGCGCGGCCGCTTCCGACGCCATCTCGATGCCAAGGAACTGCATCCGTTCCTCCAGACCCGTCTCAGCCATGGCTCGCATGGCCGCCTTTTCATCGCCACCATCGCCAAAGCTGGGCAGGATTGGCTCCCGCATGGGAACCCGATAGGCGCAACGCCGGGCAATCACCATGGTGTTGTCCAAGGCTTCGGGCAAATCGGCGAACAGGGCCCGCATCTCGCGCGAAGAGCGGAAATAATGTTGTGCCGTCAGGCGGCGGCGATCGGTCTGACTAATGGTATTCTTCTGAGCAATGCACAGTAGGGCGTCATGGGCTTCATGCATAGCGGGGTCGGCGAAATATACATCGTTGGTCGCGACCAAAGGCAGATCGAATTCATAGGCCAGATCGATCATCGCCGCTTCGCAGGCGGCCTCGTCCGCTAGCCCGTGGCGTTGCAGTTCAATATACAACGTGTTCGGGAAAACGGCGCCAAGTTCCTGCAATAAGGCGCGGGCATGATCCGTCTGGCTGGCGATCAGCATGCGGCCCAAAGGCCCCTCGGCGCCGCCGCTCAGGCAGATCAGACCATCGCCCCACTGCCGCAGGTCCGCCATCTCAATCTGGGGCGTTTCACCGCCGTCGCTCTGCAAATATGATTTCGAGGAGAGCCGCGAGAGATTTTGATAGCCGACTTCCGATTGCGCCAGCAAGACCAGGCGGTCAGGCTCTACGTTGTGGCCACTCGGTTCTCCGCCCCCGCGGCGCAACGCCATGGCGACGCCGATAATCGGCTGCACCCCCGCCCCGATCATGGCTTCCGAGAATTCTAGGGCGCCGAACAGATTGCCCGTATCGGTGATCGCCACGGCCGGCATTTCACCATGTCGGCAAAGGTCCGCCATATCCTTGATATGAATGGCGCCTTCGGACAGGGAATAGGCCGAGTGAACCCGTAAGTGGACGAAATCGGTGTGTGGCATGCGGCGTGTCTCGTTTTATCTGCTACTCCGGGCCTGCGCTCGCCGAGAATCGCCTAAATCCTTCCACGTGACACCGTTCCTGTCGACCGTGGAGATTTATTGCACGCCAAAATCATGGCTAGTACGTTGCTGTCTGCACCACAATTTTAATAATCCAAATGTTAATGTTCTGCTGTCACTTTCCAAGAACGGCTGTCTAATGGGGCAGAATGGCCCACGGACGCCCTGAAATGGCCCTTTATAGTCCAGACTTAATTTTTGATGGGAGCAGGCCAATTGGCGTTACTGAATAACAAAATAACAAAGGGCGGCGGTATGATTGAGGTCCAGAGCCTGCGAAAGAGTTTCAACGGCGCCGATGTCATATCAGTCCAGAACAGTAATGGCATTTGCGACATAAAATGCCATAGATCGCGGCCATACTGGCTATTATAAGCCAAAAATCACCTAGATTATGGCAAAAGTAAGCATTAATTTTTAATTTGCCAGCGCGTCGGAGCGTTTTTCCATGGCGAGATTATTATGTTGTATCGTGGCGGTCTCCGTTCTTTTCGCCAGTCTGGCGCCACAGCCAACCTGGTACGAAGACCGTTGCCTGCGCCTTGGCTTCGCGCAGGGAAGCGATGGTTTCAATGATTGTATTGCGCGCGACCGGCACTGGATCGAAGATAACAACCGCCGGGCCGAGGCCGGGGTCGGCCCGTGATCAGTCGATCGACGGCTGGCCGATTCCCCGCACGACAGTATTTACCACCGCTGCCAGGCGCTGCAGCGCCGGCTCCGGCTGGCCGCCCATGGCCCGCACCGCCGCTATCGTGCCCGCCAGATAACCCCGCGAGGTGCCCTTGCGGCCCTCTCCCTGGGCAATCATTCGCGCACTACGCTCCAAGGGCTGCTTGCCGATAAAACGAGAATGGCCCGGATCGGCGGCGAAGGTCAGGGCGGTAATTTTTCCCCGCGCGGTTTCGAGGGGTATTTGGATTTGACGATAGGCCGCCTCCCGTTGCCGCAAATAGGCACGCGTTTGCCGCCAGTACCCGGGCGCGACCCGAAACGCCGTTCCCAGGCATGATCCGCCAGGCACCAATGTGAGGATCAGCCCCGGCCGTTCCGTCGAGCCCCAGGCGACCGTGCTGGCCAACGCATGCGCCCGGTGCCAGCCTTGCAACAGGGCCCCTCGCCGTTCGATGTACCGGAAGTCCGGCTGCCACATCAACGAACCGTAGCCGAAGACCCAATGTTGCCTAGCCATATTCTCCCGCCTGCCGGTTTAAGCTTTCGGCTTTAAATGAGGCGCCAGCATGCGGTTCGGTTCGTCGGTCAAATAGGCATCGGAAAATGTGCCAATGCCCGCCTCGATCGCCGCCGCCAATCCCAGTTCTTCCCAACTACCGATCAAGGCTTTTTGGGCGCGGACGGCGATGGGGCCAACTTGAAGAATTCGCTCCAGCCAGGTTTCCACCCAAGAGTCCAGTTCGGCTGCGGGCACCCGTTTTTCGACAAAATGCATGGCAACCGCCTCATCCGCACTAAAATTAGTGCCCGTCAGTAGCAATTCACGAGTCTTGCCCCAGCCAATCAACCGTGGCAACAAAGCCGCTTCGATGACAGACGGCAGGCCCACCTTTACCTCCGGCATGCCCATGACAAAGCTATCATCAGCGACACGGAAATCACACGCCGCCGCGATCTCCAAACCGGCGCCCAGGCAAAAGCCCCTCAGTCGGCCGATCACCGGCACTGGCAGCGACCGGATCGCGGCGGCGGCCAGGTGCAACCGGGTGATAAATTGCCGGGCGCTGTCCGGTCCCAATGATGCCAGTTCGTTCAAATCGGCGCCGGCCATGAAAGCCCGATCACCAGCGCCGGTCAGAACCACCGCGCGCAAATCCGCATCATCGGCCAAATTTTCGAAGACGACCTGCAATTGCGCAACCAGGTGTGAAGAGCCAGCATTCAAGCGCCGCTGATTGTCCATGCGCACCCAGGCGATACGACCCTGGGTCCGCGCCTCAATCCCCACATCCACCTTTTCCTGCGCCTCGGTCATGAAGCTACCCCGCCAGCCAATCCGACCTTGTTAATATCACAGGCCCCGCCGCCGCCAACCCGCGATTGGCATGCCTTCATGAAGGTAAGCGTGTTAAGCTGAGAGTATGGATATGGTGCATGAAATCCACGACAAGGGTACCGCCGTGGCCCTGGTGGTCGCGGGCGGGCGGGGCGAACGCCTGGGTGGCCCGGTCGCGAAACAGTACCAAAGCTTGGCCGGTATTCCAGTCTTGCGCCATGCCCTGTTAGCCTTTTGCCACCATCCCGCCATCGCCGCCGTGGCCGTGGTGATTCGCCCGGAAGACCTCACCCTGTACGATCAAGCAGCCGTTGGCTTGAAGCTGCTGCCGCCCATTCCAGGCGGTAATAGCCGGCAGCAATCTGTCTTGTTTGGCCTGCGGGGCCTCAAACCCCTGAAGCCGGACAAGGTCTTGATCCATGACGGTGCGCGGCCCTTTATCAACGCCACGGTGATTGGCAACGTTCTGGCCGGCCTAGAGCATCACCACGGCGCGATTGCCGCCATTCCGATGGTAGACAGCCTGAAACGTGGCGCCGACGGGTGGATCGTGGACGAAGTGCCGCGCGAGGGGCTATGGCAGGCGCAAACGCCCCAGGGGTTCGCCTTTCCGGCCATCCTGACGGCCCACCAGGCGGCCGGCAAGGGCCATGCCGATGATGCCTCCCTGGCCCGCGCGGCGGGACTGGATGTCGCCCTGGTGGCGGGCGGGGTGGAGAATTACAAGATTACCACAGCCGCCGATCTGACCCGCGCCGAGGCGGCCCACGCGGCACGCCTATTCGATATCCGCGTTGGCCAGGGCTTTGATGTGCATCGATTTGAAGCGGGCGATCGGCTGCGTTTATGCGGCATCGATGTGCCCCATTCCACCAAGCTGGCCGGCCATAGCGACGCCGATGTGGCCCTGCATGCGGTCACCGACGCCATTCTGGGCGCCATCGGCGATGGCGATATCGGCCGCCATTTTCCGCCCGGCGAGGCGCAATGGCGGGACGCCGATTCCGCCAGCTTTGTCGCCTTCGCCGTGGACCGGGTGCATGCCTTGGGCGGCCGTCTGGCCCATCTGGATATCACCATCATTTGCGAAGCGCCGCGGATCACGCCGCACCATGCCGCGATGGTCGCCCGTCTGTGCGTCATCACGGGATTGGCCACGAACCGGATCAGCGTCAAGGCTACCACCACCGACCGCCTGGGCTTCACCGGCCGCAATGAAGGCATTGCCGCCCAAGCCACCGCCACCGTGCGCCTACCGATCTGAATGGCGAACCCACGGCCCAGGGCAACCTTGCCCCTGTCCCATCCGGCCTGTCTGCTGGCGACCTGGTTCGGAGCCGGCCTGTTGCGTCCGGCGCCGGGCACCTGGGGCTCGCTGGCCGCCCTGCCCCTCGCCTGGATCATAGTCCATTTCGGCAGCCCCTTGGCGCTTGCCGCCGCGACCATCGCCGTCTTCGCCGTGGGTTGTTGGGCAGGCGGTGTTTACGAGCGGGCCGGCGGCGGCAAGGATCCGGGCGTGGTGGTGATCGACGAAGTGGCTGGGCAATGGCTAGTCTTGATCGCCGCGCCGCTGGATCCCTGGTATTATATAGCCGCTTTTGTGCTGTTTCGGTTGTGTGATATCACCAAACCCTGGCCGGCAAACTGGGCCGAACGGCGCTTCACGGGCGGCCTGGGCATCATGATGGACGATATCATGGCCGCGCTATACGGCGTGGCAGCGATCGCGGCATTTCGAATTTTGATCTAATGCGACGGGAGCAGAATAATGAAATTTGGCGGCATAGCAGCAACTAAAATCGATGATTGGCAAGTCTTCCCGTACCTGGAGGGACTGGGCTATGACAGCGGCTGGGTACCTGATTCACAGATGATCTGGTCGGACTGCTATGCCACCATGGCGCTGGCCGCCTGGCATACTTCTAAGCTGCGCCTGGGCACCGGCGTGGCGATCGCCGGCACCCGGCTGGCCCCGGTCACGGCCCATTCCATTGCTTCGATCAACCGTATCGCGCCGGGCCGGACCTTCCTGGGTATCGGCACCGGGCACACCGCCATGCGGATTATGGGGCAGGATCCGGTCCCGCCCTCGGCCTTTCGTGATTATCTCCGCGTCGTGCGTGGCCTGTTGGCCGGCGAAGAAGTGGACTACGCACCGCCGGGCAAGGAAAGCCGGCCGATCCGCTTTCTCGACCGGCAGTTGGCTTGTATCGATACCGACAGCAAGGTACCGATCTATGTTGCCGCAAACGGCCCCAAGGCCCTAGCGGCGACCGGGGCCTATGGCGACGGCCGGATAAGCGCCGGCAACGAGCCTTACGGCTTGCTAACGCAAAATTTGGAGCGGATCCGCAAAGGCGGCGAGGACGTCGGGCGCCAGATTGACAAAACCTTCCACGCCTCGGTCCTGACCTTCTCCTGCGTACTCCAGCCCGGCGAGCCATTGACTTCGGACCGGGTCATCGAGGAAACCGGCGCCCAGGTCGTCTCCTCGCTACATTTCTGGTATGAACTCTACCGCCAGCGTGGCAACGATAACTTCGTCCTGGGTGAAGTCCGCGGCCTGTGGGAGGACTACAAACGCTACGTGGAAACCGAGATGCCGGAGGCGCGCCGCCATCAAATGCTGCATCAGGGCCATTGCGCATTTTTGGCCGCCGAGGAACGGCGCTTCGTGACGCCGGAAATGATCCGGGTCTCGGGTGGTCTGGTCGGCGAACCGGATGAAATTATCGGCCGCATTCGGGAGCTTGAAAAGGCCGGCCTGCGCGAAGTTGTCCTGTTGCCGCCTATTGCGGTCGCACGGCCCAATTTCAAGGAATTCGCCGAACAGATCATGGCACGATATTGACTTTACCGTTTTCCCGGAAGGAATAGGCCCCATGTATTCCGATGCGTTGGTCGAGCAGGCCACAGCCCTGTTGCAAGCCTGCCGGACGGCGGGTGTCATGATAGCCACGGCGGAGTCCTGCACCGGTGGTCTGATCGCGGGCTGTTTGACAGAAATCGCTGGATCCTCGGACGTGGTGGATCGCGGCTTCGTCACCTATTCCTATGCGGCCAAGAACGCCATGCTTGATGTCCCCATGGCGCTGATCGAAAGCGGGGGTGCGGTCTCGGAACCGGTCGCCCGGGCCATGGCGGAAGGCGCCATCATCCATTCTACCGCCGATCTGGCCGTGGCTGTCACCGGCGTAGCGGGACCGAGCGGAGGCACGGCGACAAAACCAGTCGGCCTCGTGCACCTGGCCTGCGCCCAGCGTGGCGGGGCAACCGTGCATCTGGAGCAACGCTTCGGCGATCTCGGCCGGGCCGGCATCCGCGAAGCGGCCATCCACAAGGCGCTGGAGATATTATCGCAGATGCTTTCCCGGCGCCCGAGCGGCGCCTGACGCCACGGCAGAGCGTTAACCGCCATGTTACCCAGTCTAGACACGCGAGATATGCGGCTCGCCGTGATCGGCGCCATCATCATCCAGTTGGCCGTGGCCGGGATGGGACGGAGCCTTCTGGGCCCAGGCGGGACCGGAGAACCGGCAACAATTTTGCTGGCCTATCTGGTTTTGCCCAGCCTGGCGGCGATTATCTGGATCTGGTTCGCCGCTGTCTGGTCCGAGCGCGACGGCTGGGCCTGTCTGGGTTTTGCCCGCATTGACCGCCGCTGGTTTATCCAAGCAGTTGCCCTGGGTCTGTTTTCGGTACCCGCCACCATGTTGATTACCGCCCTGACCCGTCCGTTGTTCGGAGCCGCCAAAGGCCCGGCGCTGCCGCTCGCCAACGAACAAGCCTGGAGCCAGCCGTCGTTTTTACTGGCCATATTTCTGGGTATCGTGGTGCTGGCGCCCTTGATGGAGGAAACGGTTTTCCGCGGCCTGTTATTTGGCTGGTTGCGCCAGCGCTTCGGGTTATGGCACGCCGCCATCCTGGCCGCATCGGCCCATGCCGCATTGCATTTCGACATAGGCGCCCTTCCAGGCCTGTTGCTGTTGTTTCTGTTCCTGGCCTGGGTCTACGAATATTCTAGTAGCTTATGGGTGCCCGCAATCATCCATGCCATCCACAACTTCACCGTCCTGCAATTGTCTTAATTATTCCTGGCGTTTTTTGTGGCCCGGACAGCGCAAGACGCCGGTCAGGCCGCCGCCTGGGCTGTTTCCCATTCGTCCCGCATCCATTCAACGCAGGCGATGGCCTGTTCGAACAGGGAATAGCGGCAGCCCTGGCCATAGTCCAGATTAGGGATGAATTCGGTGGAGATCTGGCCCAAGGGGCTATCCTCGTCGCGGGCATGGTGGCGCAGCAGGTCCCGCACCACTTCCTTCCACGGCTCTAACGCTTCTGCTCGCCAGGGCGAATGATAGGCGCCGGGCACCGGTTCCACGAATGGATATTGAATGCCCCTGCCCGGATTACCGTCACCGTCCTTGGCATCCAGGTTCAGCGGATTGTTGGGAACGGCGGAGCGGGCATGGCAATGGCCAATCCAATTGTTGGCGATCCATTCGCCACACACATCGCCATCCTTGAATGGGTCCAGGACCAGGCGCCCCGCCGCCACATCGCCGGTTATATCGAATACCGCTTGTTCTTTCGGATTATTCATTTTAAAAATGACATGGCTATGATCCAAGGTCATGCGAAACGGTAGGCTCCGCGCCTCGGCCAGGTGCCCCACCGGCGTGACCCGACGAAAATCCTCGGACCACATGTTAATATGCACCTCGATGCAGGGCGTGACCCCGTGGCGGTCGCCCAATGTCACCGCCCGTTCATAAAATTCAACGACATCAAGGTCGCTGGCCAGTTCACCATCGGACCGGTGCGCCAGTACTTGCACGTTATGGATCGTTGAACCCAGGTCGCCGGCAATTTCAAGATTGCGCTCCAGAAGGTCCTCATCCTTGCCGACCCGATAGAACCACCCGCTGCACCGCACCGGCAGGCCATATTTTTTCGACGCCACGCGGAACGCCTCAATTTCGTGGGTATCAGGGGTCTTGTCCACATAATCAAATACGCCGGCCTCGGCCGCCATGGCGAAACGGGTATCGATATCCGGCATGCCGTCGGCCTCGCCATGCCGGATGCCGTTGGTTTGAATGCCGAATAAAAGTGTCTTCGCCATAGCTATTCTCCTTCTTCAACAAATTAAACCACCTGCCATGGATTATCCAAGGAAGACGAAAACTCTAAAAAACAATTTAATTACAATTTTAATTATATGGTCTGTGGTGGACCCAGAAAATTGAGGCTATCCAGGAGTTAGGCTTGTCAGAATGGCGAACGAAGACGCGAAGATGGCCACTAACAAAGGCCAATCCGGTGGGGTCGATAATTCTGACTTTGGCCTATTGCTGGATTAGTACCACGCCCTCATGTCCGTTGGCCTGAGCTTACGCTACTTCTGCGAGGCAAAGGGCAATTTTGCCGCCCTGCTCATAGCGCCGAGCGTAACAGCCGAATTTGGCTATGACCCGGAAAATTTCACCAGCGATCCCAACTTCTAGGCGAGGCATATTCAGCCCGATGATAGAGTCCAGGTGTTTGGTGAATTAGAGCTTGTCTTCGTGCAGAAATTTCATCGGCACGGGTAACGTTTCCTGCACAAGGACGGCTCGATAATTTGGTTGGGAATTATGGCTCGGCAAATTGATTGGGATAACAAAACTACGATTCAATCGGTCATGGTTGATATGACAAAACATCAATTGGTTGAATTTAAACAGCGGGACAATGAAGCGCGGCGAGGGAAAATCGAGGCTCAATTGCGGACATTTCTCGACAACTAGCCAATAGCGATCTATCTGAAAGATATTGAGGGTCGCTGCGTCCTCAGCAACCGACGGAATGGAGAGTTGTACGGTATCGACGCCGCGGAGGCGATCAGCCGCACCACCGAGGATTACTTTCCGCCGGACTATGCAAACATGGCTATGGCGTAGGACCGGAACGTGATTGAGACTGGCCAGACCGTCACGCAGGAAGTCTATATCAGGACTCGAGATGGGACGCGGCAACATTGTCTAATCTATCGAATTCTGATGATCGACGCGTAAGGCGTCCTTCTCGGCGTCTTAGAAATGAACCTGGACATTACTGAACGTAAGTAGGCCGAGTTTGCATTGCGTGAGGCCAAGAACCGGGTCCGCGACTTTGCCGAAGCGACCTCTGATTGGTTTTGGGAAACGGACACCGAGCACCGCTTGACCCATCTCTCGCGGCGACGGAATGCGAAGTCATCGAGGCAGCCGACGGCGACGAGGGCCTTCGGAAGCATCAGGGCGGCGGCATCAATTTGGTGATCATCGATATCCTGATGCCGGAAAAGAAAGGGCTGGAAACCATTCGGGACTTGCGCCAGGCCAATAGTGCGGTGAATATCATCGCGATCTCCTGTGGCGACCGTGGCGGCAATCTAAGTTACCTGGGAAGGGCCGCGGCATTGGGCGCGGACGGGGTTTTGACCAAACCTATTCGATGGTTTGACTTGCTGGCCAAGATCGATGCTGTCCTGAAAGACTGATACCGGGCCTGAGATCTTCCGCCTGTGGGACAACCGTGCTTCAGGCCGGCCTGGACAGCGCGGCGGCAGGCTGGGTTTGGCCATAGATGATGCCGGCCCGGATCTCGAAGGCGCCAACCATGCGGCGCACTGCTTCGTTGAACACGGTATTCGCCACAACTTGCAACATGCGGGAGCGGAATTCAAAGTCGATGAAAAAATTGATCTCGCAACCCTGGTCGCCTGAGGCATCGGTGGCCGGCATAAATTTCCAGTGGTTGTTCAAATAGCGGAACGGGCCGTCGATATATTCCACATCAATGCCATGACCCCCGTGTAGGGTTACTTTCGAGGTGAAGGTCTCGCGAAACACCTTAAAACCGACCATTAGGTCGCCCCAGATGATAGACCCGTCGCGCCGGGTAATGCGGCAGGCCACGCACCAGGGCAGAAATTCGGGATAACGCTCGATATCCGCCACCAGATTGAACATCTGGGCTGGGCTATAGGGCAGGATCTTGCGCTCGGCATGGGTAGGCATGTTATACAACGGTCCCTGATATTAAGCCTTGGACTGCCGGCGGTGGCGCAGCTCGACGAAATCACTGTCGGCGTGATAGGACGACCGGGTCAGCGGCGTCGCGGCCACCAACAAGAAACCTTTGCCCCGAGCCGCCTGCTCATAGGCAGCAAACTGTTTAGGTGTGATAAAGTCGGCCACGGCGTGATGTTTTGGCGTGGGTTGCAGATACTGCCCGATGGTTAGAAAATCCACGTCCGCCGCGCGTAAATCATCCATCACCTGGTGCACTGCCTGGCGGTCTTCACCCAAGCCTACCATGATACCGGACTTGGTGAACAGCGTCCCATCCAATTCCTTGGCCTTGGCCAAAAGCTGCAAAGAATTGAAATAGCGGGCGCCGGGGCGTACCTGCGGGTACAGGCCCGGTACCGTCTCCAGATTATGATTGAAGACATCCGGGCGGGCCGCCACCACGACCCCCAGGGCGCCGGCCTTACCCAAAAAATCCGGCGTTAGAACTTCAATCGTGGTTTCCGGTGTCAGGGCGCGTATCCGGCCGATGACCTGGGCGAAATGGCCGGCCCCGCCGTCCGGCAGATCGTCCCGATCCACGGAGGTGATGACCACATGGCGCAGGCCCAGGGCTTGCACCGCCTTGGCTACATTTTCCGGCTCCATCGGGTCCAGACGTTTCGGCAAACCGGTCTTTACATTGCAAAAGGCACAGGCCCGGGTGCAGGTATCACCCATGATCATCATGGTGGCGTGCCGTTTGCCCCAGCATTCACCAATATTCGGACAAGCGGCTTCCTCGCACACGGTGGTCAGATTGAGGCTGCGCATCAGGTTCCGTGTTTCGAAATAGACAGGGGAGTTTGGCGCCTTGACGCGAATCCAGGGAGGTTTGCGGCATGGTGGATTGTCCAGACGATTTTGTTTTTCCGGATGTCGTAACGCCCGCACTGAATGATTACTGTTGGCCATTGTCTTAGCTGGTCCCTGGTACCTCGGCACTAGAAATGGATGGCCCGGCCCATGGCATCAAGTACAGATTCGTGCATGGCCTCGGACAGGGTGGGATGAGGAAAGACCGTGTGCAGAAATTCAGCCTCGGTACTTTCCATTGTGCGGGCCATGGTATAGCCCTGAATAAGCTCCGTCACTTCCGGGCCAATCATGTGGGCGCCCAGAAATTCGCCACTAGTTTCGTCGAAAATAGTCTTGATCATACCTTCGGGGTCGCCCAGCGCGATTGCCTTGCCGTTGCCAATAAAGGGGAAGCGGCCGACCCGCACCTTGTGCCCCGCGGCCTTAGCCGCCGCCTCCGTCAAGCCGACCGAGGCGATCTGCGGCTGGCAATAGGTGCAGCCCGGAATATTCATGGCGTTGAGGGGTTGGACATCGGCCACGCCGGCTATTTTCTCCACACAAATCATGCCCTCATGAGACGCTTTGTGGGCCAGCCAGGGGGGACTGGCCAGGTCGCCAATAGCATACAGGCCCGGTTCGCCAGTGCCCAACCACGGATCCACCACCACATGGCCCCGGTCTACCGTGACCTTGGTATTTTCCAGGCCCAGGTCTTCCATGTTTCCGACGATGCCGACGGCCATGATGACCCGGTCGGCGGTGATGTCCTCGGTCTTGCCATCCAAAAATTCAACCGTCGCAGTGACGCCCGCGATAGCTTTTCTCAAGCCCTTGACCTGCACCCCGGTCAACAGGCGCATACCCCGTTTTTCAAAGGCTTTATGCGCCAAGGCGGAGATTTCTTCATCTTCCACCGGCAGCACCCGGTCCAGCACTTCGACGACGGTAACGTCAGAGCCGAGGCTATTAAAAAAGCTGGCGAACTCAATCCCTATGGCGCCGGAGCCGACGACCAGAAGCTTGTCGGGCAGGGCATCGGCCATCAGGGCGTGGCGGTAGCTCCAAATCTGTTTGCCGTCAGCTTCCATACCCGGCAGATCCCGCGCCCGGGCGCCGGTCGCCAGAATGATGTGCTTGGCGCTGACTTCCATGGCCGCCACGCCATCTACCTCCACGGCCAGGCGTCCCTTGCCCAGCAGGCGGGCGTGTCCGTTCAACACCCCCACCTTGTTTTGCTTCAACAAGTGGCCGACGCTGCCATTCAATTGCTTGGCAATCTTCCGGCTGCGCTGAATGATCGCCTCTAGATCAATTTCTATATCTTTTATTTTAAACCCATATTGGCTTGCCGTTTTGGCAAGATGATAAACTTCGGCCGAGCGCAACAACGCCTTGGTCGGAATACAACCCCAGTTCAGACAGACGCCACCCAGGTGTTCCCGCTCCACCAGCGCCACGTCCAGGCCCAGTTGCGCGGCCCGGATCGCCGCTACATAGCCTCCCGGCCCGCCGCCAACGACGACCAGATCGAATGCCAGGCCTTCTGATTGTGACGCCATCGGCTTTGCCCCTACAGCAACATGGTCATGGGATCTTCGAGCAAGCCCCTGAAAGCCGCCAGGAACCGGGCCCCGACGGCGCCATCCACGGCACGGTGATCGACGGACAGGGTAACGGACATAACGACGGCGATGGCCAGGGCGCCGTCCTTGACCACCGCCCGCTGCTCGCCCGCGCCAACGGCCAGAATGCAAGCCTGGGGTATGTTGATCACTGCATCGAATTGCTTAACCCCATACATGCCCAGATTAGAGATGGAGAAGCTGCCGCCCTGGTACTCTTCAGGCATCAGTTTGCCGGCACTGGCTTTTTCCGCGAGTTCGCGCATTTCCTTGGATATGGCTTCCAGACCTTTGCCGTTGGCATTGCGGATAACCGGCGTGATCAGGCCCCGTTCCGAGGCCACCGCGACCGAAATATCGGCTGATTTATAATGCCTGATGCCTTCATCCCCATACCCAACGTTGGCATCGGGAACTTTCATCAGGGCCACGGCGGTGGCCTTAATGACCAGATCGTTGACTGACAATTTAAAAGCACCGTCGGCCTGTGCGTTCAGGTCCTTGCGCAACGCCAGCAGCGCATCCAATTCACAATCCATGGTCAGATAGAAATGCGGCGCCTCGCGTTTGGCTTCGCTCATACGCCGGGCTATGGTCTTGCGCATGGTGGTCAACGGTTGCAGTTCGAACTCGCCTTCATAGACTGAGGTATCCGCCGCAACTGGCGCCGAGGCAGCCACCGGCACCCCGCCGCGAGAAATAGCTGCTTCAATATCCACCTTGACGATCCGCCCACGCGGTCCGCTGCCCTTGACGGATGCCAGATCCAAACCGGCCTGAGCCGCCATGCGCCGGGCCAGCGGTGAGACTAGGGTCCGCCCGCCATCCGCTGGCTTGGATACAGCCGCCGCAGGGGCCACAGGAATTCCTGCCGGTGCTACCGCTGCCGGCGCGGCGGCAGCCATGGGGGCGGCCGCCGGCACTGCACCATCCAAAGCGGACGCGTCTTCGCCGCCTTCCAGCAAAATAGCGATGGGGGCATTCACGGCCACGCCTTCGGTGCCTTCAGGTACCAAAATGCGGGCCAGGACCCCGTCATCAATGGCTTCAACCTCCATGGTCGCCTTATCGGTCTCGATCTCCGCCAGCATGTCGCCAGAACTGACCGGATCGCCCTCTTTCAGGAGCCATTTGGCCAAGGTTCCCTCGGTCATCGTTGGCGAGAGGGCCGGCATGGTGATAATGATGGGCATGTCGCGAATTCCCGTGTTTTGCTCTTGCCTCAGAGGCGCATGATACTAGCGATAGCAGACCGCCTTGG
>CAUZBE010000025.1:0-15990 GCA_963577885.1 Alphaproteobacteria bacterium | reverse complement strand
CAAACGGTAATCCCGAATTTCTGTCGGGTAGTGATGTGATGTTGCATCTCATCCTCTTATCCACTTTTGGACACCCTCATTCCCAATATAGCGAGAAATTTCTTATTGTGCAGTGACTTAGGTCACGAAATGTTAACCGCAAAAAATTTTATCCAAATTTTCTAACGCGAGTTTAGATTGTCCCAGGCAGTATCTGCGGCGAGGGCTTGCATCAGGTGTACATACGACGCGTAAAATTGAAATTTTCGTTTGTGGCATGGCCGCCCTGGCCTATTGACCGTAGTCGTGGCTTCGGCCGGGCAGGCAGCCGTTAGCGAATATGGGGTGCCGTATCCGACGAATGGCGATCGCACTTTGTTGGCATGGCAGCCTGGCGCGACCCCAGTTTGGATAGTGACGTGCAACTCGATTTTATTTTAAACTCGGGCGGGGTATCGAGCCAGGATATTGCCGCGCGTCTACCGGCCATCGCCCCGGCGGCGGGGCCTAAACTATCAATCCCGAGCAAGCCGTGTTGGCCCTGAAACAGTTGGGCACTGTCAGACAAATTCCGTGCCTGGAAACCTATAGGTAAGGTTCAAGCATTTTCCAGGATCAACGCTTTTTTGCTCTACAATAGGCGCGATGTTTGCGCGCCGGCGGAAGCCTGCCGGTGATTGAGGGCGAGGGCGGCGATGGACCAGAAGATCTATTTCGGTTGGTTCGTGGTCGCCGCCGCGTTTATTATTCTGCTTCTGGGTTTTGGCATTGCTTATTCGTTTGCCTCATTCTTTGATGGCTTCGAGACGGATTTTCAGGCTTCCAGGGGTGATATATCCCTGGTCTTCTCCATCGCCGGGTTCCTGTATTTTTCCCTGGGTGCGGTCAGTGGTCCGCTCAGCGACCGTCTGGGCTCTCGCCCGGTAGTTGCTTTTGGTATGGTGTTGATTGCAGCCGGTTTGCTGGCGTCAAGTTTTGCCCAGAATCTTTGGCAGCTCTATTTGAGTTACGGCGTGGCGATCGGCGTAGGCATCGGATTTTCCTATGTTCCCTCGGTCAGCGTTTTGCAACGTTGGTTTGTACGCCGGCGCGGTTTCGCCACGGGCCTGGCGGTGGCCGGTATTGGCGCCGGGACCCTAATAGCCCCGCCCATCAGCCGCTTTCTGGTCGAAAGCCTGGGTTGGCGCGGGGCCTTCCAAGTACTTGCGGGTCTGGCGCTTTTTGCGGGCCTGGGGGCGGCATGGATGCTGTATCCCAACCCCGCCGCGCGGGGCGCCTATCCCGATGGTGATGGCCCGCCCGTAGGCGCGCGGCCCCCGATCGCGGGGATGTCTCTGCGTGCGGCCGCGGTTACCTGCCCTTTTTGGCTGATATTCGTGGCATCCGCCATTTCATCCCTTGGTATGTTCGTGCCATTCGTGCATTTGGTAAAATTTTCGGTCGACCAGGGCCACAATGAAAGCTGGTCAATTTTGTTGATCAGCCTGATCGGCATCGGTTCTATAACCGGCCGGCTGATCCTTGGCGGCGTGGCGGATCGTTTAGGCCGGCACCGGGCGGTGGTAGCAATGTTTGTCGGTATAGCCCTGGTCCATAGCTGGTGGTACCTTTCCACCTCGTTTTGGGCTTTGGCGATTTATGCAGTATTGTTCGGCGTTTTTTATGGTGGTTACGTCGCCTTGGCGCCTTCATTGCTGGCGGATTATTTTGGCGCAAGGAATGTAGGGAGTATTCTCGGCGTGCAATATGCGGGCGTCGGGCTAGGCAACTTGGTGGGACCCGTAGCCATGGGCTTCGCCTTTGACTTGACAGGTGGCTATGACCTGCCCATTGCCGCCTCCGCCGCCACTTCCTTTTTGGCCGTAGCGATAATTTTTCTGCTGCGGTCGCCGGAACAATGGCGGCAGTCGTAGCGCCGGTTCAAGTGGCCGGTTTTCGGGCGACGATATGATAAATGTGCCAATGCTTTGGGTTGCCGCGCGGCGTAACGGAGTCCGTTTCCTCTTCGCGGAACAGTTCGACCTCATAGGCGGTTAAAAGCGCCTGTACTTCGCTTAGCGTGAAATGGCTGATGGAGGCATCGCCGAACCATTGGTCACGGTCGCCGTACAATTGTCCGCTAAAACGCCCCCCAGGTGTCAGGCTATCAAAAATTAGCCGCCACAGGGCCGGGAAGTCTGTTTGCGGGCAAAGCGGCAGGGCAAAACTGGAATTGACCAGATCCGCCGCTGCCCAGCGGGCCTGTTCAAAGCGTGCGGCCTGGGTTTCCAAATCCGTGCCGCATGCCAATAATTCCGGCCGCGCCAATAGGGTTTCGATGGCGGAGGCCTGGCCGTCGATTGCCAGGACGGACCAGCCTCGCCGTAGCATCTCGATGGTATCACGGCCGCCACCACAACCCAGATCGACGGCGTGGCCTATCCAGTCCTCTGGGGTCTCGGCCTCGAACCGGTCCAGGGCGTCCAGCAGGGTTTCGCGCGGTGGGCGGCTACCTGTGCGTTGATAATAAACCCGCCAGTCTTCCGCCTTGCTCATACCGATTTAGTCCGCAGATCAGCTTCCCGGTACGATGCCCGGGGGCAGGCTTTCAATATGGCGGCAGATATCGCCAGGCCGTGTCAGCCAGATTTGTTCCCGGCGATCGGCGATATACTTTAAGGCCCGGCGTAACTGGCGCAGACGAAAGGGCTGGCCAACGACGAAGGTATGCAACGAGATCGGGAAGACCAGGGGCTGGCGCGCCGATTGTTCCAGCATTTCATCGAAATTGTCGATGATGGCGTCGGTGAACTGGGTTGGCGTCATTTTGTGCAAAACGATGGCCCGGTTGTCGTTCAATTCCACCGGATAGGGCATGGCCAGGATTGGCTTACCCCGGGTCTTCATCCAGATCGGCTGGTCGTCACAGCACCAATCCATATGATAGTGATAGCCGGCCTCGCGCAGCAGATCCAGGGTCTGGTCACTTTCGGACAACCACGGGCTCATCCAGCCCGATGGCGCCTTTCCTTCGTTTTGGATGATGGCATCCGTGACCGTCTTGATCAGGGCGCGCTCGTCAATCTCGGCTAGTACGCCTTGTTCCTGCGAGTTGGAAATGCCGTGGCCTAAAAATTCATCGCCACGTTGGCGGAGGCGCTCGGGTACCTGCGGTGCATCTTCGTAGATTGATGTGTTCAGTTGCGCCTGGATCGGGATGTCCAGTTCATCAAACAACTCCATCAGGCGCCAGAACCCGACCCGGTTGCCGTAGTCGCGCCAGGAATAGACGCTTTGCTTGTTGTGCATGCCGGACGGTGCAATGGCGGATTCTATGCTTTCATTCCAGGCGAAGTTTTCCACGTTCAGGGCCACATAGACCGCCAGGCGTTTGCCCTCGGGCCAGGAATAATCGGGCCGTTCGCTAATCGGGGAATAGTTGTAGCGTCCATGGGTAGAAAGCATTTCAGATACCTCATTTCCTATAGTTGAGGGCGGCGGCCATGCCATATGGTGGCGGCCTCATAGGTGGCGGCAATACGGTAAATCATGGCCTCTTGAAAATTCCCTGCCACGATCTGCATGGCCAAGGGCAGGCCATCGCCGTCGAAACCAATGGGCAGGGACAGGGCTGGGTTGCCGGTCAGATTAAAGGGCGCGCGGGCCTGACGGGAATATTTCAGGGCAACTTCCGCCGCATCGTCAATGACGAAGGGCGGATCCATGGACGAGGCAACAATGACGCCATCTAATTCCCGGATGGTCTGGTTGAAGCCTACGGTTAGTTTCCGGCGCAGGCGCAGGGCATCAACGTAATCGTCCGCCGTCAAAAAGGCGCCCGGTAGGACGCGTTCCAGGAATGAGGCGCTGTATTCGTTGGGCCGTTCGGCCAGCCAATTGCGATGCATCGCGTAGGCTTCCGAAACCAGGATCACCCGGTTACAGGTGCTATAGGTTTCCAGGGGTTCGGTCTCTATCTCGACCATCTCGGCGCCCAGTTCCTGCAGGACCCGCACTGCCTCGTCGATGGCGGTGGCGACGACGGGATCGGCGATCATATCACGGTTATGGAAATGGCGAAGGATGCCAATACGCAAGCCTTTGACGCCGTGGTTAAGCTGGGAGGCGTAGTCGGCGACCGGCACATCGGCAGAGGCCGGATCGGTGGGGTCATGGCCGGCCAGGACATTCAACATCAGGGCATTGTCGGCCACCGTCCGGGTCATCGGGCCTACGTGATCCAGGGAATAGGACAGGGGCACTACGCCCTGGCGGCTGACCCGGCCATAAGTCGCCTTCATGCCGACGATACCACAGGCTGTCGCAGGGTTGCGGACGGAGCCGCCGGTGTCGGTGCCCAGGGCCATGGGAAGGAAGCCCGCCGCCACCGCCACGCCGGAACCGGAGGAAGAGCCGCCCGGAAATCGTTCCCGGTTCCATGGATTGCGGGCCGGCGGCCACGGCAGATCAAAGGATGGGCCGCCCAGGGCGAATTCATGGGTGGCCATCTTGCCCAGCAATATGCCGCCCGCCGCCCGCAGGCGTTTAGTCACTGCGGCGTCATCAGTTTTCGGCGGCTGCTGGGCTAGAATTTGCGAATGCGCGGTGGTGGGCAGACCGGCGGCATCGATAATATCCTTTAGGCCAAAGGGTACCCCATGCAGGGGTCCCAATGTTTCGCCCGCCAGCACTGCGCGTTCCGCTGCCTCCGCCTCCCGCAGAACGCTTTCGCTCAGAACCCGCAGGAAGCTGTCGAACTGCTGATCATGGGCACCAATACGGTCCAGCAGGCATTGCGTATAGGTCACGGGCGACAGATCGCCGGTGCGGATCCGTGCCGCAACCTCCACCAGGCTTAAAAATGCCAGATCCTCATCCGTCTTAAACCCTTGCTCAGACATTGTTGTCGGCCTGGAAAATATGGCTGGGTTCGTCGGCGATATCATCTGGCCTTTGCAGGCGTTGGGCCATGGCGCGGCCGCTGTCATAGGCCTTGCGTATCAGCTCTGGCCGGGCGGCATATAGTTTCGCCAGGCCCAAGTGCCGGGCTAGTTGCGCTAAGGCGACATCGTCCAAATTATCACTGCTCATCATGTGTCCTTCGTGACATAACCCTGCCGTTCGTCAAGGGCTACTGCCTCTTCGCTGCGCGCTTCTGACGAACCATAGCCCCCCCCGCCCGGCGTGGCGATCAATATGCGGTCACCATTTTGTAAATGATGCTGGGCCCGGTTATCCGCCTCCACGCCGTTGATTTCCACCGCACCAACCTCACCCATGCCGCCGCCCGCCAGCCCTGGCGCGCCATGGCGGGTGCGCTCCGCCATGAAGGTCACGGCGATGGGCCCCTCCGACAGGCTTTCGATCAGCATATCCTGGCCCAGACCGCCGCGATACTGTCCACCACCACCCGAATTGGGCCGCAGGCGCTTGTAATGGAACAACAGGGGCGCGGATTGTTCCGCCACCTCCACCGGCGTAGAGGACAAATTGGACGGCCACGAGATGGCATGTTCGCCATCCGAGGCGGCGGTCGCACCCATCCCGCCGTTGAAGAATAAATTGGTCGCATAGGGCTGACCATTGGGCCTCACCCCTGACTGGGTACAATTCCATAGGGGCGAGCCAGCCGCCGCCATGACCCGATCCGGCAATACCCCGGCCAGGGCGCCGAAGGCCAGGACGGGCACGTAATGGCCGGTACTGGCCCGCGCGCCAACAGAGGCCGGGGACAGGGGGTTTAGTAGGCTGTTCTCGGTCGCCGTTACGGTAATGGGCCGCAACATGCCGGAATTGTTGGGCACGTCGGGCAACAGCGCGCATTTGATGGCATAGGCGGACATGGCATAGGTATAGCAGAAGGGACAATTGATCGCCCTGGGCTGTACGGGTGAGGTGCCGGTGAAATCGAAATGCGCGGTATCACCCTTGATGGTCAGGCTCAAGGCGAAGGTAAAGGGCTCCTCGGCGCGCAGCCCATCGGTCAGAATTTGGTAGGGGTAGGTACCATCGGGCACCTCTCTCAGGGCTGCCCGCATGGCGGCCTCTGTGCGGCCGTTTAAGTCCTGTGACAGGGCAGCCAGGTCATCCAGCCCATATTCCCCCAGCATGGTTAGGACCCGGTCTTCGATCAGATAGTTGGCGGTGATTTGAGCGTGGATATCGCCTTCCGTCTGGTCTGGCGTGCGGACCTGGGTACGCAGTAACTCAAAAAATGTTTGGTCCGGTTCGCCGGCGCAAAATATTTTCAACAGGGGGATATGAAAACCTTCTTCAAATATCTCCCGCGCCTCGATAGATCGGATGCGGCCGCCGATGTCCGGCATGTGGGATGCCGTTGCGGCAAAGGCGATCAGCCGCCGGTCTTGGAAGATAGGCCGCACGATGCTGCAATCGTTCAGATGCCCGGTGCCCAGCCAGGGGTCGTTGGTGCAGATCACATCGCCGGGGTTCAGGCCCTTGCGCCCGAAACGTTCCAGGGTGTGGCGCACGGTGGCGGGCAGGGTACCGATGAACGAGGGGATGGAACCGCTGTTCTGGGCTAGCAACTGGCCGTCTGCGTCGGTCAGCACACAGGCGAAATCGTTGGCTTCGTTCGACAGGGTGGAAAACGAAGTGCGGACGATGGCCTTGGCGGCCTCGTCGACGCTGGCGATCATCCGGTTCCAGATGACTTCCAGGGTTACGGCATCAAAGGCGTTCATGGTGCACCCTCCGGCAGATCGATGATCAGGTTGCCGCTAGCCGAGAGGCGAAAACGTCCGCCAGGCCCGATGACCATGGTGGATTCAGGTTCCTCGACGACGGCGGGGCCGGTAAACGTTTCCTCGGTAGACATGGTTGCGCGGTCATGGATCGCGGTCGCCACGGCGCCGCCGGATTCAGGAAAATAGACCTGGCGCAGGTTCCTTTGCGCCGGGGCTTGATCCCGCCCCTGGGTCAGGGCATCGATAACCGCTTCTCCCTTGGCCGTCAGCCGTACCCGAATGGCGGCGACGGCGACGGGAACGTTCGGCGGCGGCCGGGTAAAATGAAGCTGATAAGCCTGGTCATAGGCGTCTAGAAAGCAGTCATGGCTGGCGGAGGTGTAAGGGCCGGGGGGCAACATCACCACCAGCTCAAAGCCCTGCCCGATGTTGCGCATATCGGCCAGCCGCTGCACCTGGGTATTGCCTGCATCCGCGCCGGTATCGGCGATGACTTCCCGGGCGGCGGCCTCCAACCCTTGATAGGCGGTTTCCAGGGCGGGCCAGTCCAATTCGTCTAGGGACGCAGCGAAGGCGGCGGTACGGTCGACCCGCGCGGGTGCCAGCAGCAAACCAAAGGCCGAGGCGACACCGGCGTTGCGGGGACAGACTATGCGTTTGATGCCCAGCTTGCGGGCAAGGTAATAGGCATGCACCGGCCCGGCGCCGCCCGTAGCGACCAGGGTGTAGTTACGCGGGTCGCGGCCCTTTTCCGCAATATGCACGCGGGCAGCGGAGGCCATGTTCTCGTTCACCAGGTCATGGATACCCCAGGCCAGTTTTTCCGCCGATAGTCCGGCCTGATCCGACAATACATCAATGGCGGCGCGGCTACCTGGCAGATCAACGTTGATGGCGCCGCCGGCAAAGCCCTCTGCCGCCAGATAACCCAGGGCGAAATCGGCGTCAGTCACCGTGGGGGCAGTCCCGCCCCGGCTATAGGCCACGGGCCCCGGCACCGCACCGGCACTGTCCGGCCCGGCTTTCAACAAACCCAAAGCGTCCAAACGCGCGATGGAACCGCCCCCCGCCCCAATCTCAATCAGTTCGACGGTGGAGATGCGGATCGGCAGGCCGCTGCCTTCGGCGAAGCGGCGTTCCCGCGCCGCCTCGAAACGATAGGCGATGGCCGGTTCGTTACCATCGATCAGGCATAGTTTGGCGGTGGTGCCGCCCATATCGAACGCCAGAACATGCTTCAGCCCTTCGGCCCGGCCGATATCGGCGGCGGCTAGCGCACCGGCGGCGGGGCCGGATTCCAACATTTGTACTGGCGAGCGTCGGACCTCACCCACATGGGTCAAGCCGCCGCTGGATAGCATTAACAGCAACGGCGCGGTGATGCCGCGCGTACCTAGGCGGGTGCTGAGAGCATCCAGATAGTCCCGCGCCAGGGGTTTTACATAGGCATTGGCGACGGTGGTCGAGGCCCGCTCGAACTCACGGATTTCCGGCGCTACGTCGCTGGACAAACTGATCGCCAGGCCTGGCAGAAATTCGGCCAGGTGCGCGCCGGCGGCTTGCTCGTGTTGGTCATTGCGGTAGGCATGTAGGAAGACGATGGCGAGCGAGGTGACCTGGGCCGATTGCAGCACCTCGGCGATACCCGCCAGGGCAGCTGTCTCCAAGGCGCGGTAGACACTGCCGTCGGCCAGGATGCGCTCCCCTACCTCAAAACGTAGATCGCGGGGGACCAGGGGGCGTGGCTTTTTTGCCGCCAGATCATAAAGGTCGTATTTCCGCTCCCGCCCGATCTCGAGAGTGTCGCGGAAACCCTCGGTGGTCAAGAGCGCGGTCCGCGCGCCTTTGTGTTCGATCAAGGCGTTGGTGAAAAGAGTGGTGGCGTGGACCACCCGTTCGATTTCGTCAGGGGCAATGGCTTCATCGCACAGCACCTGATCCACGGCGTCCAGAACCGCCGCTGCCGGATCGCCGGGGGTGGTCAAGATCTTGCGCGTCAGGCGGCGGCCCTGGCCGCGGTCGTACAGCACCACGTCGGTGAAGGTGCCGCCGATATCGATGCCCAGGGCGTATTTACTCATAGTCGTAACTTATCACAGGCGGTGTGGATACGCGCCGCGGCGGCGGCCAGGTCGGCCTCGGGCAAGGCGAAGGAAATGCGGATATAGGGTGACCGGCCATAGGCGGCGCCGGACACCACGGCGATGCCGGCGGCGTCCAACAAAAAGGCGGTGAAATCACCATCGCTTTCGATGCGTCCGCCGTCCGGCATCCGGGCTCCGATCAGGCCGGCGCAGGAACAGAATATATACATCGCCCCGCCGGGTGCTTGGCAGCTTAGGCCCGGACAAGCGTTGAGTAAGCCGCAGATCAAATCGCGCCGGGCCTGCATGATGGCCGCCCGTTCGGGCAACAACTCCTGTGGTCCCATCAGCGCGGCGATGGCGGCGGCCTGGCCGATGGACGAGGGACAGGCCGTGGATTGGCCCTGCACATTGGCCATAGCCTGGATCAAATGGGCGGGACCCGCACCATAGCCGAGGCGCCAGCCGGTCATAGCATAGGCTTTTGAAACCCCGTTTACACATAGGGTCCGCCGGTAAAGTTCGTGGGAATATTGCGCTAGGGAGATGAAGGGCAGGTGGTCATAGCGCAGATGCTCGTAGATATCGTCGCTGATGATACCGATATGCGGACGGCGGATCAGTACCGCTGCCAGGGCGGCAATTTCATCGGCACTGTATACCGCGCCGGCGGGATTGCCCGGCGTATTGAAGATCAACCAGCGGGAGGCGGGCGTGATGGCGGCTTCCAGGTCGTTAGGTTGCAGCTTGAATTGCCGCTCGGCCGGGCAGGGGACAATGACTGCTTCGCCGCCCACCAGGCGCACCATGTCCGGGTAGGACAGCCAATGGGGCGCGGGCACAATAACCTCGTCACCGCTCTCCACCGTAGCCATCAGGGCGTTGAAGATGACCTGTTTGGCCCCGGTCGAGGCAATGATTTGAGTGGGCTGATAGCACAGGCCGTTGTCGCGGCGGAACTTTTCGATGACCGCCCGCTTCATCTCCGGGCTGCCATCGCGGTTGGTGTATTTAGTCTCCTCCCGGCCCATGGCGGCCATGGCCGCCACCTTAACGTGATCGGGCGTGGGGAAGTCCGGTTCGCCGGCGGTCAGGGAGATAATATCACGCCCCGCCGCCGCCAGGTTACGCGCCTGTTGCGCCGCGGCCTGAGAAGCGGAGGGCAGGAAGCGGCCCATCCGGTCCGCCAGTTTTATTTTTGGCGATAGATCTGCCGTCATGGATGTCCTAAAAGAGCCTCTCGGAAGCGGTTCTTGTGCCAGGAGGCGTCCCACACGGTTCGCATCTTGGGTGGCTCATCCACGGTGACCTTCAACAAGACAAAGGCGGCGCCGTTGCTATTACGCAGCATTTCGCCCGCATCATCTAGTTCCGCCATCTCGCGCACCGTACGCACGGCGCCGATGCCACCGCCCTGGGCCATGACCGCCAGATCCGTGCCCAGGCCCGTGTGGCTGCGTTGAAAGCCGGTCTCTCCGTAATGCTCGTTATCGACACAGATGATACCCAGATTGGCGGGGTTGGCCACGGCTATCGTCGCCAGGGTGCCCACGTTCATGAGCAGTTCGCCATCGCCGGTGACCACGATGACGCGTTTTTGGGGTTGCGCCAGGGCCAGGCCCAGACCCATGGAGGCCGCTGCGCCCATAGCGCCGCCAAAGCCGAATACCCGTGGATCATCGCCCACGGCGGCCACTACGTCCCCCTTGGCGCCAGCCAGGCCGGCTACGATCAGGACGTCACCTTGCATGTCCAACAATTTTTTTACCGCCACGCGCCGGTCAAGATGCCCAGTAGCGGTTTTCCCCTCGGCGCGGGTACCTTTATTTGGATCCGTCATAATTCACCCCTAAAATTTCTTGGCGCCGAGCAGCCGTTGCCCCAACAGGACGGCGATCGGCATTTCGTTTTGAAAGGCCATGGTCAGGGCCGCGCTGATGGTGCTAGCGACCTCCTCTGGATTGTCGATCCGCAGGCAGGTCACGTCACAGGCTTCCAGCACGGGCTGGGTCGATTGCCCCATGGGAATTTGCCAGGGATTGCCCTCGCCAAAATCGCCACGCATGGAAACCAGGGTCAAAAAAGGAAAGCGCCCGGCCCGGATCAGGGACAGCAGGTTGATGCAGTTACCGACACCGCTGCTTTGCATCAGTAAGACGCTCCGGCTGCCGCCCAAATGGGCTCCTGCCAGCATACCCACGCCCTCTTCCTCTGTGGTCAGGGCAATGGAATGGACCTCTGGATCCGCGATAGACCGTTTGATCAGATGATCGTGGCCTGCATCGGGTACGTAGGCGAATTGGTCAACGCCGCCCTTGCGCAGCAGGCCGTATATTACTTCTGGCCATTCAGTACTCATGTTCGGCTCCATAGTTGTTGTGTCAAAATTCCCGTGCTGCGTTCCACCGCCTCGGCTGCATCAAGACATAAATCTTCCCGCAGGCGCGGGCCGATGATTTGCACCCCCATGGGTATGCCGTTGTGCAAGCCGGTGGGGACGGCAGCGGCGGGCAGGCCCAAATCGTTCACACCATACAACATGCTTTGTTCGTCCAGCATCTGTTTGACTCGCTCCGTGCCCTTTAGATCCTCACCTTGGGGGAAAGGGGGCACCTGACTGACCGGGGCCAGCACTAGGGGATAGCCCTCCATGAACACGCTCCAGGCCCGCAACAGCCGAGTGCGGTCGGCCAAGGCGCGCATATAACCTTCCCCGTCACGGGTGTTAGAGGCGGCCAGATAGTCATCTATCACCTGATTGATTTCTTGTGAGCCATGTTCACGGATACCGGCCTGGGTCATAACCTTGGTGTCGGTCATCAGCAATGTACGCCAGTTTTCCGCGATCTCGGCTACCAGGGGTGGGTCGATCGCCATCACCGCATAGCCGGCATTGGCAAGATGGCCGGCGGCCTGATCAATGGCTGCGGCCACGGCGCCATGACACGCGATGCCGGCGGGCGTCTTGGTCACTGCTACCTTGATAGGCGGGTGCAGGCGCGGGCCGTCCAGGGGCGCGGGCACCCACCAGGGGTCGCGGGCATCATGCTGAGCCATCGCGTCCAGGGCCAGACGGACATCGCGGACCTCCCGCGCAATGGGCCCCTGCACGGACATTAATTGCAAGGTCGGCGGCCGTTCTTCGGCGGCCGTGGGGTTACAGGCCGGCACCCGCCCCAGGGAGGGCCGGATCGTGGCCAGCCCACAGGCATAAGCGGGATAGCGCAGGGAGCCGCCCAGATCATTGCCGTGGGCGATGGCGCCCATGCCCAGTGCACAAGCCGCTGCCGCGCCGCCCGAGGATCCGCCGGGGGTAATACCGTGGTTCCAGGGGTTTTTGGTCAAGCCGCGCAGGGGATTGTCGGTGAACCAGCGCAGGCTGAATTCCGGCGTGTTGGTGCGCCCGATGATGATGGCGCCGGCTTTGCGCAGATTGGCCACCACCGGCGAGTCCTCTTTCGCAACGACGTCGGCGAAACCGGGCACGCCGTTGGTGGTGGCCTGTCCCGCTTGATCGACATTTTCCTTGATTGTAACCGGCACGCCATGCAGCTGTCCCAGGGCGATGCCGCTGCCGACGATGCTATCAGCCAGCCGGGCGGCCTGCATGGCGTCCTCTGACAGATCGACGGTTATCGCGTTGACGGCGCCGTTGGTCTCTGCCATGCGCTGAATAGTGGCATCGACGGCTTCCTGGGCGCTGATTTTGCCGAGCCGTATGGCGGCGGCGGTGTCAACGGCGCCCCATTGCCAGATGGGCTGGGCCATGGCGGCCTCCCTCAACTTTTGGAAAAGGCTTTTAGGCGCTCCTGGATAACGGGGCCGCGGCCCGGGCTTTCCGCCATTTCGAAGGCCAGGCCGTCGTGGAAGGTGTAGTCCTGGCCACGATTGTACAGCATCTTGTAACCGCGCAGGGTATGCCAGGAATTGGCCACCATGTCAGCCGCCAGACCTTGCACCATCGTTTCCAGTTTGCCATCATCGACGCAATGATTGGCCAGGCCCATGGCCGCCGCCTCGGCGCCGCTGTAGGCGCGCGCGGTATAGCTCATCTCCTTAGCCTTCAGCGGACCAATCCGCCGGGGCAGGCGCTGGCTCATGCCCCAGCGCGGGGTCATGCCCCATTTGCCGTGGGTATCGGAAAATTTGGCGGTGGTGGACGCAATCAGCAGATCGCAGGCCAGGGCCAGTTCTAGGCCGCCCGTATAGCAATGGCCGCGGATCTCGGCGATGACCGGCTGGGGCAGATTTTCGATCATGTCGATGGTGTCGGCCTGATAGGTCGGGGAGGGCGCTTCCTGGCCGTCCTTGATCGATTTCAGATCATTGCCGGCGCAAAATGATCGCCCCGCACCGCGCAGCACGACACAGCCCACGTTTTCCACGTCGCCGGCGATGTTTTTTACATGCCCGCGTAGATCGACAAACAAGTCCGGGCTCAACGCGTTCAGGGCATCCGACCTATTTAGGGTCAACGTCGCTACCCCCGACCCATCCCTCCGCAAGACCAATTCCGACATCAACTCATCTCCTCCCAAATATCGTCAATTATTACTGAAGCGCTACAAGGGCCAGTCGTGGCCTTCGAATTAGACGGATTTTTCAACCTATTTGCAAACGCGTGGCGTTATTCCTGTTCCGCAGTTCCTCAAATGAGTCGCATTCCTATGCAATTTATAATGGCATCGGCTCATTCGAATATAACTAATTGGGTATTTTGGAAGAATAATACTGCGTAGGCACGCGGATATGGCTAATTTTTTTTATTCGGCTTGGTAGTTTTGATGAGTGGGTGCGCATCAATCATCAGTGGCATGAAACAGTCAATTTATATCGATACACCCAGGCCTTGTGAGAAAAACGAAATTGCTCTGTCGTCAGTAAATAAACATTTGCGTAGCAAAAGCGTAATTAGCTGTGGGATAAAACAATTTATACTCAAATGCTTAGTATTTCAGTGCCGCATCGATATGGCACTATGGAAATGAAACAAACATGATGGAAACAAATACTTCGGACAACAAGTGGCATTTTTTTGGAACAGCCCTCGGATCTGTCCCGATAGAAGCCAGGTTCAACCCGCATTGAAATGGGCCCGCACCTAGGCTATCCAAGAGCCCGTTTTGGGTGAACGAGCCCCTGAACGCACCGCATCACCCTAACAAGACAAGGGGGAATATCTCCTCACGCTTAACAAATAGTTTGAATTTTGCGTCAGCCAGCGCGTCGATCCGTCAGGCCTGGGCGCTGATTTTGTTCAGCATGGGGAGCAGGTAGCCGCGAAAGGCCTGGGGGTTCTCCGACATGGGGAAATGGCCCATGCCCTTCATCACCTGGAATTCGGTGGCGTTGATTTCTTCCGCCAGTTGGCGGCTCAACTCCGGCGTGGCCGAGGTGTCGTACTCCCCGGTCAGCAGATAGACCGGGCATTCTGTGGTATTGATGCCAGCTGTCAGGCCGTTGCGCATATCGCCATCGGTAAAATAATAGTTCAGATCGCCCATGAAAACGCCGGGGCCGCCCTGCATGTAATGCCACAAGGTCTCCCAGCAGTCCGTGGCGGGGGATTGCGGCGCGATAACGCCGACCATCAAGGCGCCTGACAGTTCCGGCCCATGTATGTCCGGGCGGTGGATGGAGCGCATGCCGTCGGGCTCGCCATCGATCTTGTTCTCCGCATATAGCGCCGATTGCAGGCCGATCACGGCGCGCAGTTCTTTGCCATGACGCAGGGCCAGATGCAGCACCGCGCGGCCGCCGATGGAACAGCCCATGATCACCGGGTTCTCCAGGCCCAGGGCCTGTTTCACCGCCATGACGATGGCCACGTAGCCATCCGTGGTCAACTCGTAGATCTCGTCCTGAAAACCGGCGGGTGGCGAGGATTTTCCGTGCCAGGGTAGATCGAATACCACTACGCGGTAGTTTGCGGTGATCGCCTCGTCGTTCAGTATTTCCCGGTACTGACGGCCGTCGGAGCCGGCAGTATGCAAACAGATCAGTGGCGTACCCTGGCCCGCTTCCTCGAAATAAATGCGGTGGGGTCGGCCCTGGTAAGCCAGGTTGAGGTAACGGCCCACGATTGGTTCGATTGTTGGTTCAGTGGGCGCGGTGACGGCTTTCTCGGGCCGCGGGCGGCTGAGGGAGAACAATCGTTCCAGCGCCATAAGATTTTGATAGAAGGCGAGATGATCGCCGGTTACTTTCAAGTGGCCGGTGCGGCGCATGGCGCTGAGAGATTGCAAGCCGGGCCGGGGTTCGGCGCCGATCAATTCGCCCCAGTCTGCGGCACTTGCGTCGAGGCAAAGAGTGGCATCGCGGTCGGGCCGCTTTGCGCCGAGCCGGATGCCGTCGCCGTCCAGGTGGAGATAGTGGCTTTCCCCGCCGCTGCGCAATTCGATACTGGCATCGGCAAAGCGCCCTCGCCAGGCGACATTCGGCTGTTGGCCGATCCGCGCTACCAAGTCCTGAAACATCGATCCACCTTTCTGAAACCCTGTCGCCCTGGGGTATGGTTCAATTGTACCAAGTTTGTTGCGCAGACGGAACATCCGATCATGGGCCGGTATTCCTAATAACTTCCAGAATTCCCGGTTGGCATCATCGTGGGCCGCTCGCATACTAAGCGGTGATATTCATGTGGGCCATGATGCTTTTGCCTTGGGAGAGGAAAAAATAATGATCGGATTGGAGTATTTCTACTCCGCGCATTCAGGCTACGCCTACCTCGGCTCCACCCGTTTCATGGAAATTGCCCGTGCGGCGAACCATCCCATCGTACACAGGCCGATGGATCTGCGCCGGGTTGTCGCGGTCACGGGGCCGGGGCCGACCAACGGCCTGACGCCAGAACGGCGGGCCTATTTCTCGGGACGCGAGATAGCCCGTTGGGCCGAGTTGCGAGCCGCCCCGGTGGTGGCAGGCGCTCCCAGCCACCACGATAATGAGATAGCCCTGTCAAACGGCATGTTGATCGCGGGCCTTCTGCAGGGCGTCAACATCGATCAATTGGCCCACTGCCTGCTGCAAGGGCACTGGCGCGACGACGCAGATCTAGCCGATGGCCCGACGCTGGCCCGGCTAGGCGCGCAAGCCGGTATCGACCCGACGCCATTGCTGGCCGCTGCGCGGTCGGGGGCGGTCCAGGCCGTCTACGAGAAAAATACCGAGGAGGCAGTCCAACGCTCCGTATTCGGCTCGCCCACTTATTTTGTTGATGGTGATATGTTCTTCGGCCAGGA
>CAUZBE010000024.1:0-16221 GCA_963577885.1 Alphaproteobacteria bacterium | reverse complement strand
TCCGGCCTGTCGCCTGAAAAAAGCAACTGGGCCACCCGCCTGGACCAGCCGCCCTTCGTGGCCTATTCCGCCACGGGCGGCATCACCTTCACCTTCGGCGGCCTGAAGATCGACGAAGACGCCCGGGCGATCGGAACCGACTGGCGGCCTATCAGGGGCCTATTCGCCTGTGGCGAAATGGTCGGCGGGCTGTTCCACATCAATTACCCGGGCGGCACCGGCCTGGTCTCGGGCGCCGTGTTCGGCAAGATCGCGGGCGCAAGCGCTGCAAGAGGCCCCAATGGCTGATTGCAGGATGATTGGGGCATGAGCTAACAGCCATGAGCCAGAGACAGGTGCCGGCGGTATTCATCCGCGGCGGTACGTCCAAGGGCGTGTTCTTCCATGCCCGGGATTTGCCGGTGGACCTGGCGGCGCGGAATGAAATTTTCCTGGCCGCCATCGGCAGCCCCGATCCCTATGGCCGGCAGCTGGACGGCCTGGGCGGGGGCATCTCGTCTCTCTCGAAGGTGGTGGTGATCGAACCTTCGGCCCGGTCTGGCGTCGATGTTGACTATACCTTTGGCCAGGTGGTGGTCGACGCACCGGTGGTCGACTATGGCGCCACCTGTGGCAACCTCTCCTCGGTCGTGGGGCCCTTCGCCGTGGATGAAGGCCTGGTCACCGCCCCTGATGGCGAAGCCGTGGTGCGGGTCTACAACACCAATACGGACAAGGTGTTCGAGAGTCGTTTCGCCGTTGTGGATGGCATTGCCAAAACTCAGGGCGATTTTGTCATCCCCGGCGTGGCCGGGAGTGGCGCCCGCATAAAGTTAGATTTCCTGGACCCGGCCGGCTCGCGCACCGGCGCCCTGCTGCCCAGCGGCCAGATGAACGATTTGATCACGCTGGCCGATGGCACGGAAATTGAGGTCAGTTGTATCGATGCGACCACGCCCTGTGTTTTTGCCGCTGCCACGGACCTGGGTCTGACAGCGACGGAACTGCCCAGCGACTTGGAAACCATGGGCGATACCCTGGTCCGGCTGGAAGAAATCCGCGCCTTGGCCGGGGTGCGCATGGGCCTGGGCGCGACGGCAGGGGCCATCTCCGCCTCCTCGCGGGCCAGCCCCAGGGTCGCCGTAGTGGGGCCGCCTGCTGACATGCCGCTGCTCGATGGCAGGACCCTGGCAGCAGGGGCCATGGATCTGTCCGTGCGCATGATCTCCATGGGTCAGCCGCACCGGGCGGTACCCCTGACCGGGGGTATGTGCCTGGCGGTAGCCATTAATCTGGAGGGCAGCCTGGTACATCGCCTGGCCCGGCCCGGCGCTAGCGGCGATATCCGCCTGGGCACGCCATCGGGCGCTATTCCCATTGGCGCCAAGGTTCACAGCGCCGGCCTGGACAGTACAGTGGAGCGGATCACCACCTACCGCACCACCCGCCGCTTAATGGTAGGCCAGGTGCTGCTGCCCGAGCTTTAGTTCGGCGCGTTTCGCGCGCCGCGCAGCAATTGGCCGGGCAGTTCGCCGGTGGCTTTGCCATCGCGCATGACTTCCACACCCGAGACGAAGGTATGGCGATAGCCCACGGCTTTTTGAATGATCCTGCGGCCACCGGCCGGCAGGTCGTAGACCAGTTCGGGGCGCAGCAGGCGCAGGGCATCAAAGTCGATCAGATTGAGATCCGCCTTGTAACCGGTTGCGATCACGCCCCGGTCCAACAGGCCATAGGTGCGCGCTGTATCGCGGGCCTGTTTGCGGACCAGTAATTCCAGGGGTAGCCTCTCGCCCCGGCTGCGGTCCCGGCCCCAATGGGTGAGCAGCGACGTGGGCGAGGACGCATCGCAAATGATGCCTACATGGGCGCCCGCATCAGCCACGCCGCACACCGTGTTGGGATCCTCCAGCATTTCCTTCACCACTTCCAGGTCGCCGGCGCAATAATTCTCGAAGGGATGCAGCAACAAGGCCTGGCCATCATTGGCCAGCAATAATTCTAGGGCTAGATCGAACGGGTCCCGCCCTTGGGCCTTGGCCCGGGCGGCGATGCTCTGTTCCGGCGCCGGTTCGTAATCAACTGCATCGTCCAATTCAAAGGTGCGCCGCAGCACCTTATCCATCCATTGCACATGCTCGTCATCGGGCCGTTCCTCGACCAGGCAGCGGCGCAGTTCAGGCTCGCCACTAATGCGGGCGAAGCGTTGCTTTGGGGAGAGCTCCGACATCTCTTGCCATAGGGGGTGGGTGGTGAAGGGATGCGTCGTTGCCTCTAACCCCATCAGCATGCCGATGGGCCGGCTGCCTACCTGGGCCGTGACCTCCAGGCCATCGGCACAGGCCGCACCGACCTGGTCCAGGGTCTCGCGCCACAGATTAGGCGCCTGGTCGACCTGAACCAGCAAAACCGAAAGCGGCCGGCCCGCGATCTCGGCTGCCGCACGCAGGCGGGCAAAATCGCCGTCTCCGAAATCCGAATTAACTTCCATAACCCCGGCGCCGGCCCGTTTCATGGCCTGGGCCAAGCCGGTCAACTCCGCCTCTTCGGCACCATAGCCCGGCGTCAGACGGCCATCGGCGGCCCGGTGTTTGACGGTACGCGAAGTGGTAAAGCCCAGGGCGCCGGCCTCCAGAGAGGCCTCCAACAGCGCGCCCATACGGTCAATTTCCGCCGCGCTGGGGGCTTCGGCGAAATCCGCTCCGCGCTCGCCCATGACATAATAACGTAAGGCCGCGTGGGGCACCTGGGCGCCGATATCCATGATCCGCGGCGTCGAGGCCAGGACGTCGAGATATTCCGGAAAACTCTCCCAGCGGAAATCGATGCCTTCCGCCAGTACGGTTTCGGGAATGTCTTCGACCCCCTCCATCAAATTGATGAGATAGGGTTCGTTGCCTGGGCGCACCGGGGCAAAGCCGACGCTGCAATTGCCGAACACCGCCGTGGTCACCCCGTGCCACGAGGACGGCGTCAAATAGGGGTCCCAGGTCGCTTGGCCATCGTAATGGGTGTGGATATCGACCCAGCCAGGGGTCAGCAACAGACCTTTGGCGTCGATTTCCCGCCGCCCCGGCCCAACCTTGTCCCCGACGGCTGAAATAAGGCCACCATCCACGGCCACGTCCGCCACCTGAGCCTCGGAGCCGGTACCATCAATTACAGTTGCGCCGCGTATTACAAGATCATGCATTGTCGTGCTCCCAAAAAATATGCCTGATTATAACATCGGCAAAAGCGATTGGGCCCTATTTTCATGCTCCCCGCAAAGCGATAGGTGTAAGATAGAGTCCATTTGATGGCTGTGGCAGAAGGAGGACGGGATGCGTATTGGCATGTTTACCGCATCGCAGTGGCGCGCGGACGAGGATCCCAAAGCGGTTCTGGCGGACCTCCGCCAGCAAATCCGAACGGCCAGGGACAACGGCTTTGCCTCTCTATTGTTGGGCCAGCATGTGGTCAGCGGACCCATGGGGATGTTCCAGACCGTGCCCCTGCTGGGTCAAATTGCCGAAGATGCCGCGGGCATGCAGATTGGGCCCGGGGTTTTACTGTTGTCCATGATGAACCCGGTGCTGGCGGCGGAAGAAGGCGCTACGATTGATTGGCTGTGCGATGGCAATTATGTGCTGGCGGCGGGCCTGGGTTACCGGATCGAAGAGTTTCAGGCCATGGGCGTCGATATCAAGAACCGGGTCGGCCGCCTGACCGAGGGCCTGGAGATCATTAAACGGCTATGGACCGAGGAAACGGTCAGCCATGACGGGCGCTATTTTCAACTGACCGAGGCCAGGGCCGGCGTGCGGCCAAAACAACAGCCGCGCCCGCCGATCTGGCTGGGTGGGGATGTGGAAGCCGCCGTCCGCCGCGCCGCCCGCCTGGCGGACGCCTGGCTGGCCGCGCCGACCACCACGTTTGACCTTGTCACCGATTTCATGAGCGCTTTCCGTGACGAGCGCAAACAGGCCGGGTTGGCGCAGGATGTAACCTGCCCAATCGTGCGGGAATGCTTTATCGGACGAAATTCGGCCCACGCACGGGAAATTTCGCGCGGTCCCTTGTTGGCGAAATATGCGGCTTATGCATCCTGGGGGCAGGAAGGCGCGGCATCGGGTGACTTCGAAACCGCGTTCGATGAATTTTCCGCGTCCCATTTTTTGGTCGGCGATGCCAGCGAAGTTCGCGATCGGTTGCAGCAGTTTGCGGAGGCGACGGGCAGCGATCATTTTCTCATGCGGGTGCATTGGCCGGGATTGGAACAGGGCGAGGCGCTAGCCAATATTGAACGTATCGGCAAACTGATCTGAGGAGCGGCTCGGGGGTAAGGTCACCCTTGATGTACGCTGTCATCGGGATGATGGTATCGAGTTTGGGGTGCGTGACACTGGCATCGTGCCTGAAGACATTGCCAAGGCCCTGCAACCATTTGGGCAAATTAATAGTGATCTGAACCGAAAATATATTGGCACCGGACTTGGCCTGCCCCTGGCGACTGAGCTAGCCGAGATGCACGGTGGCACACTGGTCCTGTGCAGTGAACCTGGTGTTGGCACCACGATTACGGTGCGCTTTCCCTCCGAACGCATTGTGCAGATGATCCACGGGGAAGCCGTCCCACCGGCATCCGTCGGCTTATTGAAATAATTCCCTGCCGGGTGCTGGGCATTACCAGCTGTTTCTCAGCTCCCGCAACTTTTTAAATACGTCCCGTGGTTCAGGGGTATCGGGCAGGTCGGGAAAACTAGTCCGCAATCGGGCAATGACGCTTGGGTTGCGCAGTCGCAGGAAGGTGTTGATCTCTTTCTCCAGCGCCATGGTCGAGACCAGGGCGCTATCGGGATCCTGGTCGCCGATTTCAGCCAATAAAGATTTGGCGCGGGCGTTGCCGGGCTCCCGATCAAGGGTAAACTCTAAATTATTCGTAATGTAGTCATGGCCGGGATAAATCAGGGTATCGTCCGGCAAATTGGCGAGCAAATTGGCGAAAGTATCGTAAAGCTCGTTTGGATGGCCGCCGTTGTGGCAATTGCCCGCGCCGGCGTTAAACAATGTATCGCCGCAAATCAGGGCCGGTTGGTCGGTCCGGGTCAGCAGACAGACATGGCTCATGGTATGACCCGGCGTATCCATCGCCTCTATCTCCACCGAGGTGCCCACCTTGATCACGTCGCCCGCATCCAAGCCGCGGTCCATGCCGGGAATTTTTCCCTTTGCGTTTTTGTGGGCCAGCAGCTTTGCGCCGGTAGCCTGGATCACCTCCGCATTGCCGCCCGTATGGTCGCCATGTTCGTGGGTGTTTAGAACCTGGCGGATGTCCCATCCCTTGTCCTTAGCCAGGCCGAGGCATTTGCCGTGATCCAGGGGATCCACCGCCATGGCCTCCCCCGTTTCCGGGCAGACGATCAGGTAGTTGAAATTTCGATACGCATTCCCGGTCCAGATCTGTTCGATGATCATCGCAGCCCTCTTTTCAACTTATTTCTAAATTCTAGAATTTGCCCCAACCTAAAGCATTTTATACCCTATTGGAAAACCGCTGGCGTACCCCGGACACTAATCCGCCATAATAGACGGTCGCGCCCCTTGCCATCGGGTAGACCAATCGGTTTGGCAGAATGCAAAGTCATCTGGGTATCCCACATGGCGATGTCGCCCACCTCGTATTTGTGCTCGTAAATATACTTGTCCTGTACGCAATGGGCTTTCAATTCGGCGATCAACGCTTCGCCGTCCTCTTCCGCCATGCCAGCGATTCCAAATGCTGTACCGGCGACACCGTACAGCGCCCTTTCTCGACTTACCGTGTGGGTCCGAACCAGGGGGTGCCGCGTCGGGGGTACCGCCGCCGCCTGGGTCTCGTTCAAGCCCGCGGTCGGAGCCTCGCCACCCCTGCCGGAGGTGGCACCGTAGAGGTGCATGGCGGTCAGCTTGTCGATCCGCTGTTTGGTGGTATCGTCAAGGTCATCATAGGCCGCCTTCATATCTATGATGCGGGTTTCGCCCCCGACATCGGGGATTTTGTGCGCGTACAGCATGGTCACGGTCGCCGGATTGGCGTCATAGGATTGATCCGTATGCCAGAACGCGGCACTGTTGCGGGCTAATTCGTCCCGGGCCCGTTCGCTTGTATTGCCCACCTCTATCATGTCGGGATATCCAGGCATGCGCGAGGTATAGATGACGTGCGGGATCGGCGTGCCCCATTGCCGGCCAAATGCCAGAAAGGCGTCCGCGTCACAGATCTGGTTTTTCACCACCAGCACCCGGTGTTCGTACAGCGCCTCGTGCAAGGCACGGCAGGTATCCGCATCCACGCCGGTGGAGACGTCTAGGCCATGCACGGCGCGGCCAAAGGGGCCATCAAGGGGTTCGAATTCGATCATGGTAAAATCTCCATTCCGCAAATACGCACCCAGGTGGATCACCCAGATTACTTGCCCTTATAACGGCAATAGCAGTACCGTCTCGTCAATCAGGTTGCAATGCCATGGACAGGTTGGCAAAAGAGAGGATATCGGGTGCAAAGCGAAATTCCCATTCTCGATCTTAGCGAATTTCTGACGGGCAAATCCGGCGCGCTGGAGACGATCACAAAAGAATTGCAATACGCGGCCGAAAATGTGGGATTTTTCTTCATTCGCGGCCATGGCGTCCCCCAGGATCTGGTTGACGCGACCTTTGATGCCTCCCGCCGCTTCCATGCCCTGCCGGAAGACCAAAAAATGGCGTTAAAGGCTAATGAACACAACATTGGCTATATGGGCCACGGCGCCTCTATCTCTCGGGCTAGCCAAGTCTATGAAGGGGAACGCAAGGTAAATCTGGTGGCCGCGTTTTTTCTGAAACGTGATCTGCCCGATGATCACCCCGATATTGTCAGCAACAAGCGCTTTCGCGGCGCCAATCAATGGCCAGAGGGCCTGGATGGTTTTCGTGATACCGCCAATGCTTATATGGGTGCCTTGGAGACATTGGCGACGAGCATGCTGCCCATATATGCCCGGGCCCTGGACCTTCCTGCCGACTTCTTTGTCGAGGCTTTCAGTGATCCGCAATTTACCCTGCGCCTATCGCACTATCCCTCGACCGAGGTGGAAGATAATCAATTCGGCCTGGCGCCTCACACGGACTCCTCCTTTCTAACGCTGCTGGCGCAAAACAAGGTTGAGGGTTTACAAGTCCGCAAGCCCGATGGCGTCTGGATCAACGCGCCGGCGCTGCCCGGCGCCTTTCTCGTCAATAGTGGCGATATGTTGCGGCGTTGGAGCAACGACCGCTTTCTCTCCACGCCGCACCGCGCGATCGCCTCGGCCCCTGATCGGGACCGCTATGCCATTCCCTTCTTTTTCGATGCGCAAGCCGATTATTTGCAGGAATGCCTGCCCACCTGTCACGATGGGGATAATCCACCGCGTTATGAGCCCACCACCTACACCGACTACATGCTTTGGTTCGCCCGTCAAAATTATGCCCATTTCAGCGGAGGCGAGGCGGCGGAGTAGGGTAGTATTTCAGGCGCCGCCACCTAAGGCATTGGCGCGCAGTTCAATGTCGTCCATTATCATTATGGCTACCTTGACTTACTTCGAAAGGTCCACGCAGATATGTCCAAAAAACCTGATCTCGTAATACGCGGTGGCACCCTCGTTGATGGTTCCGGCGACGCGCCCTATCAGGCCGACATCGCCGTGACCGATGGCACAATTTTGGCCATCGGCCAGGACCTGCGGCGGGGCGTGGAGGAAATTGATGCCCGTGGTCGTATAGTGACGCCGGGCTTCGTCGACGTGCATACTCATTATGATGCCCAGGTCACCTGGTCGAACCGCATCAATCCATCATCTTGGAACGGCGTCACCACCGTGATGATCGGCAATTGTGGGGTTGGATTTGCACCCTGCAAGCCGCACCAGCGCGATAAGCTGGTCGAGCTGATGGAGGGCGTCGAGGACATACCGGAACCGGTTCTGACCGAGGGCCTGCCGTGGAACTGGGAAACCTTTAGCGATTATTTGGACGCGCTAGACGGTAAACCTTTTGATCTGGACGTCGTGACCCAGGTGCCACATGCGGCCCTTCGGGTCTATGTCATGGGTGAACGCGGCGTCGCCCGTGAAGACGCCACGCCTGAAGACAGGGCCGAAATGGCCAGGCTTGCTGCCGAAGGTATACGGGCCGGCGCGCTTGGCTTCTCAACCTCCCGCACGATCAACCACCGTACCATCGCCGGCGCCTATACGCCGACCCTGGGCGCGGCCGAGCAGGAGCTGATCGAGATCGCGGAAGCCGTTGGCGAAACGGGGAGCGGCTGGCTCCAGGTCATCTCGGACTTCGATGATCCGGTCCAGGAAATGGGCATGCTGCGCCGCCTTGCTCAGGCCTCGGGCCGTCCCATGACGATCACCGTGCTGCAAAGGGACAAGCGTCCGGAGCTTTGGCGTGAGACCATGGCGGATATAGCCGCGGCCAATGCCGAGGGTGCGCAAATTTTTGGCCAGGTGTTGACCCGGCCGACCGGCGTGATGTTGGGCTTCGAGATTTCACTCAATCCGTTCATGGCCTGTCCGGCCTGGCGCGAGATCGCGGATCTGCCTCATGTCGATAAGGTTGCCCGCCTTAGCCAGCCGGACTTCAAGGCGCGCATTTTGGCCGAGCGCCAGGAGGACCATCTGATGCGTAGCCGGGTGACCCAATGGGACCGCATCTTCCCCCTGGGCGATCCGCCGGATTACGAGCCTGCCGCCGATAAATCGGTCGCCGCCCGTGCCGCCTGCGAGGGCCGGTCGCCGGAAGAGGTCGGCTATGACATGCTTCTTGAGGGCGACGGCAAAGCCATCCTCTATCGGCCCCTATCGAACTATTCCTATGGCAATCTCGATACCGTCGCCGACATGATGCAGCATCCGAACTCTCTGGTCGGATTGGGCGACGGCGGTGCCCATGTGGGCGTTCTGACCGATGCCAGTGCAATCACTTATATGCTGACCCATTGGACGCGCGACCGGGACCGGGGCGCGAAATTATCTCTACCCTGGGCGGTCAAGCGGCTGACCCGCGATAATGCAACGGCCATTGGCCTGAATGACCGCGGTCTGTTGGCGGTCGGCAAAAAGGCGGATATCAATGTTATTGACCATGACAACCTGAAAATAGGCGCGCCCGAGGTTCTCTATGACCTGCCGGGGGGCGGCAAACGAATGGTGCAGCGAACCGAGGGCTATGACGCCACCATTGTGGCGGGCCAGATCGTCTATCGAAAAGGCGTGGCGACAAACGCCCTGCCCGGGCGCCTGGTGCGGGGGGACCGGGCATGATCGAGCTGTTGCAGGTTTCACAATTACCGCCCTTTGTGGTTGACCGCCTAAAAAAAGACTTCACCGTGCATGATTTCGTCAATCCGGCCGATCCGGATAAGCTGCTTGATGAAGTTGGGCCGCGGATTCGCGGCATTGTGGCCGGTGGCATGAAAGGCCCGAACGCTAATCTGATCAACCGATTAGAGAAGCTGGAGATCATCGCCTCCATGAGCGTCGGGTTTGATGCCACGGACGTGGTCGCCGCGCAAGCCCGCGGCGTAATCGTGACCCATACGCCGGAAGTGTTGACCGGCGATGTCGCCGATCTTGTCATGACGTTCATCCTGATGGCGCCACGCCGGATTGGCGAGGCTGAACGCTTTCTCCGCCAAGGCAAATGGCTGGGGGGCCGCATGGATCTGGGCGCGACCGTACGTGGCAAGCGGCTGGGAATTCTTGGCCTTGGCCGCATCGGCCGGGCCGTGGCCCGCCGGGCCGAAGTGTTCGGCCTCCACATCGCCTATCACGATATCAAGCCCATGGGTGACTTAGCCTATCGATCCTATCCGAGCCTGCTAGACTTGGCGGAAGCCTCCGACATGCTGCTGGTCGCCTGCGAAGGCGGCCAGGCCACCCGGGGGCTCGTCGGTGGGGCCGTGTTGGATGCGCTTGGACCGGCGGGCTTCCTGATCAATGCCGCGCGGGGGACAATTATCGATCAGGCGGCCATGGTCGCGGCGCTGCGCGAGGGCCGCATCGCCGGCGCGGCGCTCGACGTTTTTGACGGTGAACCGAACGTTCCCGCCGAACTGATGGCTATGGAGAACGTGGTCCTGACGCCTCATATCGCCTCTTCGACCCATGAGACCCGCCGCGCCATGGGTGACCTGGTTTACGATAATTTGCGCGCCCATTTCGACGGCAAGCCGGTGCTTACGTCCGTTCCACCGCAGGTATAAGGTAAAATAGAAAATCAGGAGACTTCGCTGTAGCCCACGTCGCGGCCAATCCGGGCGCCGGCGTCCTGGCGGCCGCGGAATTGAGCCATCAGCTGGGCGTGATTTTCGTAGGCTTCCGGGCTTAACGGCGCGCCGATGCGTTGTTCGGGTCGAAAGTGGCCGAAGCGGTCCTCGCCGCGCACCAGCATGGCGGAGCCCGGCGGCGCGCCGACCCGGCCCCCGACATCGCGGACATGGGCAGGGATATAGCTGATGCCAAATCCCAGGCGCCTGTCTGGCGCCTTATTCGGGTGCGAGCAATGCACCAGGTTGGTGTGGTGCAACGACATTTCGCCGGCTTGTAGCGGCATGGGCACCCCAACCTCGCCATTGAACCGATCAAAGATCGCCTGACCGCGCAGGATCAGATTATTCTCGCCCGGGTCGTCCCGGTGTTCGAACTGTCCCTGCTTATGGCTGCCCGGCAGCACATGCATACAGCCCGCTTCTACGCTGGCGTCCGACAGGGCAACCCAGGCCGTGACGTGCAGAGCCGGGTCCAGGTAAAAATAAGTGCCGTCCTGATGCCATAAAATATACTGCAGCGTGTTCGGATCCTTGATCCACATGGTGGTGTGATAGACCATGATGTCCGGCCCGATTAGATCCTCGACCACATCCAAAACGCCAGGGTGCCGGATCAGGCGGTCGGCCCAATCGAACAGCAGGTAGGATTTAGATTTTTCGGGATAATCCATGGTCTTGCCAGTCCCTGCTTCAAACGCCTCGATCTCCGCCCGGGCCAGCCGCACCTCGTCCTCGACGAGGACGGCGATGGGATGGAGATAGCCATCATTCCCGTACTGTTTGACTTGGCTATCCGTTAGGCGCTTGGGCATGGCGATTTTTCCGCAATTGGCAGATGATGGTCCCCATTGTGATACCCTGCGTTGCCCACCGCAAGAGCGAGCCCCGTTCATGGCCAATGCCCTATTCAGCGACAACAGCGTCAAACTTGGCGTCATGGCTTTCAACTGCTCTCATGGCTCCACTGTAACAATGGCCGAGGGCGCCTGGACCATGACCTGGGAGGAGAACATGGCCCTGGCGCGTATGGCAGACGCCGCCGGTCTGGAAGCCCTATTGCCGGTCGGGCGCTGGAAAGGTTATGGCGGCGAGACGAACTTCAACAACCGCACGTTCGAGACCTTGACCTGGGCCGCGGCGGTGGCGGCAATTACCTGCTACAGCACCATTTTCGCCACCGTGCACGCGCCCCTGATCCATCCGGTCGCGGCGGCTAAGATGGCGGCGACCATCGATCATGTCTCGGGCGGCCGCTTCGCCCTTAATCTTGTCGCCGGCTGGTTCAAGAACGAGTTCGATATGTTCGGCCACGATTTAGCGCCGCACGAGCAACGGTATGAATATGCGGCGGAATGGCTGTCGCTGGTGAAAAAACTGTGGGAGGCGGAGGCCGAGTTCGATTTCGCTGGCGCCTTTTTCAATGGCAAGGGTCTGTGGAGTGAGCCGAAACCCCTGCAATCGCCGCGCCCGCCGATCATGAACGCGGGTAGCTCGGCGGCGGGCCATGCTTTTTCGGCCCAGCATGCAGACATGAATTTTGCCATGCTGCGGCAAAAGGATAAAGACAGCGACCGGGCGCAAATAATCCAGCTCAAACGCCTGGCGGCCGATCTTGGCCGCACCTCGCAATGCTGGATCCATGGCTATGTGGTCTGCCGTGAGACCGAGCAGGAAGCCCGGGATTATCTACAGCATTATGTGGTGGAAAAGGGCGACGACGAGGCAGTCGCCAACATGATCAATATTTTTGGCGCGCAGTCTGCCACCTTAAGCGATGATGTTCTGGAGGCGTTCAAGTTTCATTTCAAGGCGGGCTTTGGCGGTTATCCCCTGGTCGGTACGCCGGAACAGATCGTGGCGAGCATCGAACGGCTCTCCGGCATGGGCGTGGACGGCATTTTGCTCTCCTGGGTCGACTATTTGACTGAATGTCGGCAATGGATCGACCAGGTCCTGCCGCTCATGGAACAGGCCGGCCTGCGACAAGTTTTCGCCGGAAAATAGGGTGTCGCGGCGCCCGGCAATCTCTGTCGTAACGGTGATAAGCCGGATCGTTGCCATCAAACTCGCTGACCTGGTCCAACTGGTTTATTTTCCGTGCATACATCAGGGCCCAACCGGCAACTTCGCTACGGATCATGAAGCTGTATAAGATAGCCCTGGCCTCGTCCCGGTCCGGGTTGAACAGCGTATCGAAAAAATTCATGGCTACCTACCTCCGGAGCCTTTGATGGCAGGTAGGTGTTGACGAAGTTCAAATGGCTCCAACATCTAGGGAATTTTAAATCAATTCATCAGAGCGTTTCGCAAGCGCTGCCTTGCCGTATCCCCGTCCGGTAAACCGAAGCGCAGCCATGTTGGGTGTTCGGCGAAATCACGGACATGAATTTTCGACGCTGCCAGGCGCGCGAAAATGTCTCGGGCCCGATCAGTTTGGAGCAGAACAAACAAATTCGTTCCGCCAAGAATATCGCCGTGATCCGTCAATAGAGATTTCAGTTGTTCGGCCTGGTCCGCCAACTCTTGGCGGTGGGTCGCGATCCAAGCGGCATCACCATAAGCCTGCGCCGCGATCCCCAGCGCCGGGCCGTTCACGGACCATGGCCCGATCCGCTCCCGCGCCTGGGCAATAACCTCCGCCGGGCCCAGTAGGAAGCCGAGCCGCAGACCCGCGAGGCCAAAAAACTTGCCGAAGGACCGAAGAATTAACAAACCAGGCTGGCCGGCCTGCTCCGCCAGACTATGGTCCGGCATGACATCGCAAAAGGCCTCGTCCACCAGCAGATAGCCGCCCCGCGCCGCCAACAGGGCGGCCAGAGATAGTAGGTCCCGGGGCTCGTGAACCGCACCGGTTGGATTGTTGGGATTGACCAGGACGACGTAGCGGCTATCGGGCGGCAAATCGGCCAGGGTGGTGACCTCGTGCACATCGTGGCCGGCCTGAGCCCAACGATAGCCATGTTCGCTATAGGTCGGACCCAGCACGCCCACCGTACCGGTGGGCAACAGTTCAGGCAATAGCTGCAACAGCGCCTGGGAACCGGGTCCAAGACAGATATCCGTCTGCCGGTTCAGGCCAAAAAATTGCCCGGCGGCGGCAATCGCGGCCTGTTCCTCCCGCTGGCGCGGCAATTGCCGCCAGGCGCTGGCGGCGGGCGGGGCAAAAGGATAAGCGAACGGAGCGATGCCGGTAGAGAGATCCAGCCAGTCCGCGCCATTCCCCGCCGGGCTGAAGGGCGGTTCCCCGCCATGTTGCAGCTGGGTCAGCATCACGATTGTGGCAGCTTCAGGAGCGCCGGTGTCTAAACAAAGGCGTAAAAACAACCGATCGCCATGGAAATCGTTCCGGCGCCCAATTGCAGGCTGCGGTTGAGCCTGGTCAGGACACGTCCGGATATCATGAGCGGCAAGGCGACGACAGAGGTGAGCAGCACCATGCCGGCGATGGAGCCGATGGCAAAGAGTAGGACAAAGCTCAGCCCTTGCATCCATTGACCGGGTGCGGCCAGCGCAATTAGGGCGGCAGATCCGGCCAGGCCATGCATTATGCCCACCGCCAGGCTGCGCCGGATACTGGCATGGTCATGGTCATGGCGAATTTTGTCATGGGACTGTTTGTCACCCCCATGGCTATGGGAGTGGAAATGAACCTTGCCATCCACATGGTTGTGAAGATGAAAATGCAGGCGTTCGTGCACCACCCGCCGAATCACCATCGCGCCGAGGGCGATTAACATACAGGCGACGGCGAATTCCAGGCTTGTGCTCAACCAGGTCGGAATATTACCACGCGCCAAAACCACGAAGCCTGCGAATGCCGATAGCGCTAGGGCATGGCCCAGCCCCCAAAAGAGGCCATGTCGAAGCACATGGCTGAGGTGGCCGCGGCCGGTGGTGAGTGTCGCGACGGCGGCGACATGATCGGCCTCCATAGCGTGTTGCAGCCCCAGCAGAAACCCCAGGCCGAGAATGGTGATCATGAACAATTCCAAAAAAACATGCTGGCGCGGCCGTTAGCATTCCGCCCGCTGGCGAAACTTTGCCAGTGGCATTTCGCGTATGTCTTATGGCGCTTGACTCATCAGGTATACGTAATTGCACCCTAAGATTGGTTACTAGCCCCAACTCTGGAGCATCGTCTTCCCATGTAAGTTCCGCCGACCAAATCAGTTTTCATGCAATCACTTCAATATTCCCATCCAACCAAAATTGATCGCGGATTAGTATATAACACCGCCGCTTGCCATTGTCGTGATTACAGCGTAACACCCTCCTGTCCTTGGTTCCCCGTTAACGGAAACAGTCCGGGGGATCAAAAGGGAATGCAGTAAGGTCTTGCCCAATAGGGGGGCCTGATCTGCGGCTGTACCCGCAACTGTGAGCGGCGAGGCGGCGGTCGTTAAATGCCACTTGGGCGTATGTCCGGGGAAGGTTGACCGCAGCTATTGACCCGCGAGCCAGGAGACCTGCCAAGGACCGCGTCGCCCAGCCATCGGTCGGGAATTACCGGAGGCGCGGTCTATACCGTTAGCGGTGACGCCTTGTTGGTGCGACTGATCGTCAGTTTTTGCCTCGGGGTGTCTTTTCTGTAACCCTATACGGGAACCCCTACAGCGATTGGCGATCCGTTCGTGCACTGGGTGTGCACCGGACGGTTCAATGGGCGCGGGCGAGGTGTGTGAAACCAAGATTGTCCGGCATCTCGTGTGCTAAGGATTTCTGGTTTCAGTTAGCGCTTCGAGCGCAGTCCATGCGGCCCGTCCGGTTGTTCGAATGAACAATCGGAGGAGGTTCCGTTGGGAACTCCAAAAGGAATAACATGCGAGTTTTCTCGCTTTATTATCTATCTGCTGACGGCAGCCTATTCATTGGCAATTGTGCCGGACGCACTTTCCGCCGAAGAGAAAGGCGTAATTTTGCCGGATACGGTGGTAACGGCGACCTTTGTCCCGACACCGGCAGAGCAGGTTGGCAGCGCCGTAACAGTTATAACCGGTGAACAAATTGCCAAAAGCCAAAAGCGTGTCGTCTCTGAGATATTGCGAGAAGTCCCGGGGCTGGCTGTTAGTCGATCAGGTACGGTCGGCAGCTTCACGCAAATTCGGATTAGAGGTGCCGAAGGCAACCACACTTTAGTCCTGATTGATGGCGCGGAGGTCAACGATCCGAGTGGTGGTTCAGAGTTTGATTTCGGAAATTTGCGAGCGGCTGACATTGAACGGATCGAGGTGTTGCGCGGGCCGCAAAGTGCGCTTTATGGCAGTGATGCGATCGGCGGTGTCGTCAATATTATCACCAAGCGAGGCAAGGGACCCGCAACAGCGCACCTTGATCTGGAGGGTGGCTCGTTCAGGACCGGGCAAATTTCAATCGGCCTGCGTGGCGGCGGCGATGGCTTTCATTATTCCATGGGGGCTTCGGGATATACTACCGAAGGCATTTCCGTCGCGCCGAAATCAGAAGGCAATCGGGAGAAAGATGGCAATAACAACCGAACCGTCAATATCAAGTTCGGCGTGAGGCCCGCCGACAACCTGGAAGTCGATTTCTCCGGGCGGCACGTGAACAACACGACGGAAGCGGATTCTCAGCCCGCTGTTGCAGGTGTCATACGCACCGTTGACAGTGATAGCGAAACCCGGACCATTCAACGTACAGGCGCTGCGCGTTTGACATACAGGCTGTTCGATGGCGGCTGGGAGCACATTGTTGGGGTCAGCGGACATGAAGAAGTGTCCGATGCCACTACCAACGATGCGACGACATTTGAAGCAGACGGCGAAAAAATTCGTTTTCACTATCAAACCAATATTCTGTTCGATACGCCGACCATTGCCGACGGCGAACATGGCCTGACCTTCCTAGCCGAACATGAGGATGATAGCCAATTCACACTCAGCGCATTTGGCGGTACTGACCGC
>CAUZBE010000023.1:0-16432 GCA_963577885.1 Alphaproteobacteria bacterium | reverse complement strand
GGCATAGTCCGGCTTGACGCTGGGCCCATTAACGATGTTCCAGCCGACGACCCGCCCCTCGTTTCTCGGCCACGCCGGTCATAGCACCCGGTATGAAACTGATCACGTCTTTTTCCCGGCCGATAAATTCCGCCTAGTTAAGCTTGGGCGCGTCGACCGTTATGCCATGGGCGCCGGCGACCAACACTTTCTTGGGCGTGCAGCCCCGGTTCAGGCAGGTGCCGCCGAAATTCCGCTCCTCGATGAAGGCGATGGTCTTGCCCGCCTCATGGGCGATAGCCGAGTCCGCTAACCCGGGGTTGCCACCGCTAATGATTCTGACGTTATACTTGTCAGATATGACCTGTATCTCCCGTTGTTTTGTATCCCTTGTTTAGGTTGCATCGTTACGTGCAAAGCGGGGAATAGGGAAATCAATTCTCCGCGAAATTTCTGGCCGCCCCGTCGCCCGCCTTGTCGGCCATGCGGGCGTTACGTTGCACGGCGGGCGCGCGTTCGTACCAGGCCTTGGAGCCATTGACGATCTTCACCACGGACAGCATCACCGGCACCTCCACCAGAACACCTACTACCGTGGCCAGGGCCGCGCCAGAATCGATGCCGAACAGGCCGATGGCCACTGCGACGGCCAATTCAAAGAAGTTGGAGGCACCAATCAAGGCCGAGGGCGCCGCCACACAATGGGCCGATCCGACCGTGCGGTTCAGGAAGTAGGCCAGGCCGGAGTTGAAATAGACCTGGATCAGGATCGGGATGGATAGCAGCGCGATGACGATTGGCTGGGCGATGATCTGTTCGCCCTGAAAACCGAACAACAGCACCAGCGTGGTCAGCAGCGCGATCAGCGAGAGCGGCTGCAAACTGTCCAATATCCGTTTCAGCGCCGGCTCCCCACCGGATGCTAGGATACTTTTGCGCAGGATTTGGGCGATGATCACTGGCACGACAATGTAAAGCCCGACCGAGATTACAAGCGTGCCCCAGGGTACGATGATCGCCGAAAGCCCCAGCAGAAGCCCGACGATGGGGGCGAAGGCGAAGACCATGATGACGTCGTTCAAGGCGACCTGGCTCAGCGTGAAATGCGGCTCGCCGTCGGACAAATTGCTCCACACGAATACCATTGCCGTACAGGGCGCGGCGGCCAGGATGATCAGGCCCGCGATATAGCTGTCGATCTGGCCCGCCACGAGATAAGGGCGGAAGAGATAGCCGATAAAAAATAGGCCAAGCGCCGCCATGGAGAAGGGCTTGATTGCCCAATTGATAAACAACGTCACGCCGATGCCGCGCCAATGCGCCCGCACCTGGCCGAGGGCGGCAAAATCGATCTTCACCAACATCGGGATGATCATCAGCCAGATCAATATGGCGACGGGTATGTTGACCTGGGCGATCTCGGCCCCGCCAATGCTTTGGAAGACGTCGGGCAGAAAATGCCCCAGCGCTACGCCAGCGACGATGCAAAGCGCGACCCAGATGGTCAGATAGCGTTCGAACGTGGACATGTTGGTGCCTTTTCTCTTCTTGGTGGGGGTCGCCGCCCAGCCCTATAGGGCTGGATTACTCCGCCGCGCGGGTTCTTGACCTTGCCGCCGCCGCGATGGAGGGAGAGAGATAGGCGCCCTGGGCCAGCAGCTCCCGCTGGATCAACCGTGGATCCAGATCGCGTGGGCGCACGCCAGAGCCCGCCGCCAGCGCCGCCGCAATGCCCGCGGCATGGCCCGTCATCCAGCATTGCGGTACTTCGCGCAAAAACGAGTGTGAATTAGTGTCACAGGCAATGTGGCGCCCGGCGGCCAGTACGCCGTCCATGCCCACGGGCACCAGGGCGCCGTAGGGCACCGAGATATTCGGGAACTTAGGTGACAGGGAGGTGGAAACGCCGATCTCGTCATCCCACACCTTGCCCTCGCCCCACTGCGCCCGGGTTACCTTTTCCATCCCGACTAGGCGGCGGCTGTGGCGCACGCCGATCTGCGGCGCACCCAGCATCAAGAAAGCGGTCTCAAACCCCGGCGCGTGCTGACGATACATCTCCACATGGCCTACGGTCAATTGGCGCGAGCGGACCTCGATCTCGCTCAGGTCCTCCACATCGACGGCACTGTAACCGGCTAGCCGTGGCCCCATGAACAAGGCGATGTCATTGCGCCAAGAGACGAACGGTTTTTCGAAGAATTTCAGCCGCTCCCGCCCGCAATCCATAAAACTCTTGAAGCCGTCCTTGTCAGTGGTGCGAAAGGCCAGCCAGCGCTCCATATCAACGCCGCCAATCATAAAGGCGGTGTTAATGCAGCTGTGGATATCGGTTTCGTCGCTGTCGGTCTCGAACGACAGGCCGGCGCGAGCCAGTAGGTCGGCATCCCCCGTGGTATCCACGACGGTCTTGGCCAGGATCGCCTGGCGGCCCTCCTTGCTCTCGAAGATGGCGCCGCGCATGGCGCCGTCCTTGACGATGGGCTCCACCGCCCAGGCATGGAAGGTCAGGCGCACCTTTTGCTCTAGTGTCATTTGCATGGAAAGGGTCTTCAGCGCCTCCGGGTCGACGGTCGGCGACCAGGTGGTGATGCCGTGAAAGGCCGCCGTGCGCTGGCCCCAGTAGGCAGCCGTGGCGGCATCGCTGGAGCCCCAATCCCTGAGCGGCGGCCCCTGCACCGCGTCCTTTGGCAGGCGGTCAAGGAAATCATGGGCCAGGCCGGAGATAACTTCCTGTCCGCTCCAATCGGACATGCGGTCGATCCAGATGACCAGGCCACCAGTCGAAAGGCCGCCCAGATGGTTATAGCGCTCCACCAGCATAACATCGGCGCCCAGGCGCCCGGCCGCGATCGCCGCCGTGGTGCCCGATGGCCCGCCGCCCACGATCAGCACATCGGTCTCGGCCAACACGGGTGTCTCGCGGGCCGCCTCCTTGATGCTCAAGCCCGGGCGTGCGCGCCGGGACACCAGCTCACCACCACTAAAAATCTCGGTGCCCCGCTCGCTCCCGACCGTGTTGGTAAAATTCTCGCCGCTCATGCCGCTCTCCCACGATTAAAGAGACATCAGAATATCACTGAATGCAGGCCTGCCATATGCAAGACTATAGTGCCCGCGCGGCTTCTCCCCCACCAACAGGACCAAGAGACCTATCGCCTATTTCGCTAAATGCTTCCGCACCAGGTCCAAAAATACGTCCAATCTGTCATGATGGGCCCAGTGGCCGGCGCCCTCCATGGCGGCGACGGTGGCGTTTTGGAAGGGTTCAATGCGGCCGTCTTCCTCGGGGTCCGAGGCCCAGCTTTCCGTGCCGCGGATCAACAGGGTGGGGCAGGCGATGCGCGACCAAAGGTGCCGTACCTCGTCCCCGCTGAGGCCATAGGGGCGGAAGATGTGCACATAATTGTCGAACTTCCAGCTATAGGTGCCGTCCTCGTTCTGATTGGCGCCATGCACGGTCAAATGCCGGGCCTGTTGCTCCGACAGATGGGGGTTCTCCTCCTGCATGCGGCGAAAGGCGTCTTCCAGGGTCGGATACCGGCGCGGCGTGCGGCCCGATACCTTGCGCAATTCCTTGGCCCAATCGTCCAGGCGCACGTCGATGCTCTTGCCGGCATTCTTGGCCATCATGGCGGGCGAGGCGCCCAGACCCTCGATTGCCACCAAGCTTTTGACGCTGCCGGGATACAGGCCGGCATATTGCAGGGAGATCATGCCGCCCAGGGAATGGCTGAGGATGGTAACCGGCGCCATGCTCTTCTGGTCTACCAGATGAGCAATGTCGTAGACATATTCGGGCATGCTGTAACTGCCGCCCATGCTCCATTCGCTGTCGCCGTGGCCGCGCAGATCGGGCGCGATGATGTGATATTCGTCGCGGAAGGCTTCCGCCACCCAGTCCCAATTGCGGCAATGGTCCCGGCCGCCATGCACCAACAGCATGGGCGGCGCGCCTTCGTTGCCCCAATCCACATAATGCAGGCGTAAGCGTTGGGAGAAATAAACGTGGCTAGCGGGACCGGTGGTGATTTTCGGCACGGTCTGCTCCATTCCGTCAGGCAGCCTTTTTCAGATACCGAGCGACTAGGGTTTCGGCGATCTGCACTGCGTTCAGAGCCGCCCCCTTGCGCAGATTGTCCGACACCACCCAGATGTTCAGGCCGTTCTCCACCGTTGGATCAACCCGGATGCGCGAGATAAAGGTAGCGTATTCACCAACGCATTCCACGGGCGTGACGTAGCCGCCGTCCTCGCGCTTGTCCACCACCATGCAACCTGGCGCCTCGCGCAGAATGTCGCGCGCCTCGTCATCACTGATAGGCCGTTCAAACTCGATATTAATGGCCTCGGCATGGCCGACGAAGGTTGGCACCCGCACACAGGTCGCAGTCAGCTTAATCTTGGGGTCCAGGATCTTCTTGGTCTCGGCTGTCATTTTCCATTCTTCCTTGGTCTCGCCACTGTCCATGAAGACGTCAATATGCGGGATCACATTGAACGCTATCTGCTTGGGAAAATGCCGCGGGCTGGGTTGATCGTTGACGTAAATGCCCTTGGTCTGGATGAATAGTTCATCCATGGACTCCCGGCCCGCGCCGGAAACCGATTGATAGGTCGCAACCACTACGCGCTTGACGACGGCATGATCATGCAACGGCTTCAATGCCACCACCAACTGGGCCGTGGAGCAGTTAGGATTGGCAACGATGTTGCGCTGGTTAAAGCCAGCCAAAGCGCCCGGGTTAACCTCCGGCACCACCAGGGGGACGTCGGGATCCATGCGGAAGGCCGATGAATTGTCGATCACCACACAGCCCGCCTCGGCCGCCTCCGGTGCCCATTGCCGCGAAACATCGCCCCCCGCCGTGAACAAGGCGATATCAACGGTGGAGAAATCAAAGCCTTCCAGTGCTTTGATCTTCAGGGTTTTGTCGCCAAGGAATGCTTCCTTACCCGCTGAACGGGTCGAGGCCAAGGCCACAATTTCATCGGCGGGAAAGAGCCGCTCGTGCAGAATATTCAACATTTCCCGGCCCACGTTCCCCGTGGCGCCGACCACCGCGACCTTGACACTCATGTCATCAATTCCTTACTCATAAACCCTCGTCCAAAAGGGGCGCATCAATACCGCTTAACCGGGGTTATCTTCAAGCAATAATCACGCATGGGCGGCGCGTTTTCAGCCGATGCCGGACTTGCTTTCCCTGTCCCTTGCCACCTCCGCAAGCACCCATTCCCGAAAGGCCTCGACTTTCAGGTGTTCCCGGGCACGGGTGGGATAAACTAGATAGTAGGCGTCTTCCGCGGGCAGCACCAAATCAAAGGGCCGCACCAGACGCCCGGTGGCCAGATGATCGCCCAACAGCGCGCTGCGGGCCAGTGCTACACCCTGGCCGTCCACGGCGGCATTGATGACCAGGGCCGATAGGTTATAGCCCGGTCCCCGGTCGGAATTGACGCCTTCGACACCGGCGGCCAGCAACCACAGGCGCCAGGTTTCCCGCATATCGTCGTGCAGTAATGTGTGATGACGCAGGTCATCTAGACGGCGCAGGGGGTAGGCGCCTTGCAATAGTGCCGGGCTGCAGACTGGAAAAACTTCCTCGGACATCAAGGGCACAATTTCCAGACCCGGCCAATGGCCCTTGCCGTAGCGGATTGCCAGATCCACGTCGTCACGGGCGAAGTCCACGGCTTCGTCTCGGGCCGCCACCCGCACGTCGATGTCGGAATGAAGGGCGCGAAAGCGGCCCAGGCGCGGCACCAGCCAGGCGGCCGCGAACGAGGCCAGGGTCGAGACCGTCAAAATACCGCTGCCCTGCCGTTTGGTCAGGCGGTCAGTGGCCGCAGCTAGCAAATCCAGACCCTCCCGAACCGATGTTAAGTAATTCTGGCCGTTCTCTGTCAACACGATAGCCCGGCCCCGGCGGCGAAACAGAGCCAGCCCCAGCCATTCTTCCAGGGCTTTTACTTGATGGCTTATCGCGGCTTGGGTGACATGTAATTCCTGACCAGCGCGGGTAAAGCTCAGCTGCCGCGCCGCTGCCTCGAAGGCGCGCAGGGCATTGAGGGGCGGTAGCTTTCGATCGACCATTTACATCACGTTAATTGATTATAATAACTAATCAATTATATGAGAAAGACTCGTTTATCATAGCTTTATTTTAGCTATATATCTTGCAGAATATAGGCACAATATAATGCAGGAAAGGAGAGTTTTCATGTTACGGACCCTACCAATTACCATTAGAAAATTTGATTTTTCACGGACTTTAAGGGAGCTTGCCGGGATGATCTATCATTCGCAGGTCCGGGCCGCGCAGCGCTATCGCCTGGCTTAAATGGACCAACGCGCCTTGGAGGATATCGGCCTTTCTCGGGGTCAGGTCCTAGCCGAGGCGCGCAAGCCTTTCTGGTCGCGTTAAGCGCCGGTCCTGGCAGACCGCTTTTCGGCCGGCTGGCCGGAGCAATTCCAAACAACTAAAGTTCGCACCGTCTAGTATAATTAAATTCGAATCGTCGGCGTGGATTTGGGGCTGACGCGTACGCCGTGGCTATGGGTTGGCACATGCCGCAGATGGGGTGGATGTTTAGTCACTTTTCTGGTAGGTTTTAGTTCTGAATAGACAACAAAATCGACCAGAGCGGGCGGTCAGGTAGCCGCGAAGCGGCACGACGGTTGGGTCCGAAATAATCGATCTAATCGCAAAAAACCAAGAAGAACTGCACATTTTTATGCGCGTTGCCAATGCCGGTCAATTAGCACCGGGTACTTAAAAAAATCGTTACCGCGAAAATTTTTTGAATGCTCTTGTGCAGTGAACCTCGATAATAGAAAATAACGGGTAAGGACCCGTTAAAGGGAAATTAGGGTCTAAGACAAAGTGTGCCTAAATGATTTGGCCTCAGGGCAGCTACTGGTCGGGTCGCAAAATATCTGCCGGCAAACGGCAGGATGTAAGGGGATCAGTGGGCAACCACTTTTCCAAATGGCGTTGAAGATGAATATTGGAAAACACGACGTCATGGCTGCTGCAATCGCAGCCACCTGTGCGGCCCTGATACCCGCGAACTCCTCCCAAGCCGGCGCGGAAATGTCGCCCGGCAATGTCTTTGGTGCTGCAACAATGGCCGCCAAAATTTCGGATGCGGCCACAACGAAAAAATTCACGGTTTCTACATTTGACCCGGCAAAGGCCTTGCTGATGCCGGTTTCGCGATTGCAGCTGGCCAGTCTGATGCCATTGCCCGGGCAGCGCCTGGAATGGCAACGCGGTCGTTTCAGCACGCAGGCGCTGTTGGATTTATCCCTGGCGGCACTACGGCGCGGCGAAGCAGCCCTGCCGCCGGTGTATTTGAGCCGGTTTCCCGACAACCTCGCGGATTTGCGCGACGCTAAGCAGCGCAAGGACATCTTTATCAAAACCGTTCTACCGCTTGTCCTGCGTGCGAATGATGAAGTGCGGGCGACCCGTCAACGCATGCTTTCACTGATCCGCCGAAAGCAGGAACAAGGCAATTTGTCGGCAAACGAACGTGCTTTCCTGAACCAGCTTGCAGCACAGTATGAAGTTGCTAACGGTGATCTTAACGAGTTGCAAAAACGTGTCGATGTCATTCCGGCTTCTCTGGCTCTAGCTCAGGGGGCCGAGGAATCTGGTTGGGGCACCTCGCGCTTTGCGCGCCAGGGCAACGCGGTGTTTGGGCAGCGTACCTTCCGCAAAGGTGGCGGTTTGGTGCCGACGGGGCGCGAGGCCGGTCAGAGCTACGAGGTTAAGGCATTCAGCAATCTATATACCTCGGTGTGTTCCTATATATTGAACCTGAACATCCATACCGCCTACAAAAGCTTTCGCCAGAAACGGGCGGAATTTCGCGTCGGCGGGGAGCCTCTGGACAGTCATGTCCTGATGGGTGCCCTGATGAGCTATTCCGAACGGGGACATAAATATATTGACACCATCCGGGTGATCATTCGGGCCAATCGTCTGGACGATTTCGACGATGTACGGCTGCTGTCTGATAACAGCGAAAATTCGCCGTCCTAAGGCAATCTGCCAGACGGCAGGCGAATTTAGCTAAACTAGCCGCCCCCCCTGTGCGTCGGTGCATCCAAGGGGGGGCGGCTCAGTTTTCGTTGCTGGGAATGTAAAACTGCCTTCCGAACCAGCGCCAGCGATTGCCTTCGGCTCTCAGTGTGCAGTTGATGCGGCCCCGGCCGGCGCCAAACGGTTTTTTCAAGCGGACTTCAAAGCGCCGGGTGCCCAGGCGTTCCAATTGGGCCGCGACGGATTGATTGGAGGCAAAGCAGGCAAGATTTGCCAAACTTCCGATACCTTCCATCACTGTAAAGCCAAAAGCAGGCGGATCGATGCCCCGTAATACGGTATCGGCGGGCAGCACGTCCTTGACCGGAAGAGGCAGAGCGTTGGACGCCATGCGAAAGCGCTCGACCGTGCCGTATTTCTCGTTCATGGCGAACCTAGGCAAGCCATAGGGAGCTTCTTCGGCATGGGCGACGCCGGAATGCTGGCCAAACGCGGCGACAAAGCCCGCCGCCCGTGCCGCCTGTATCTCCCGCAGGCCAAACTCGCCGTAGGGATAGGCCAGCAGGTCCGGCACGAATCCTAATTCGGCGCGAAACCGTTCATTGGAACGGGCCAGTTCGTCATCCAGCTTTTTTTGGCTGACGTCCGGCAGATGAGGATGGCTGCCGGTCTGGTTGCCAATGGTCGCGCCGCCGGCGACGAGAACCCGCAGTTGGTCCCAGGTCATATAGCTTGACCGCTTGGCATCAATGGCGTCGGTCGCCACGAACACAGTGAACGGGACACCCGCTTTAGCCAGCAGCGGCCAGGCCCTCTGGTGCAGCGAGATGAAGGCATCGTCTATCGTCAATGCGATGGTACGGTTCGGCAGGGGCGTCTTTTTGCGAAAGGCTGATATAATGTCGCGCAGGGGCATGACGTTATAGCCACCACCCGCGATTTCGGCCAAATGCGCTTCAAGTTGTTCAATTTTCACGCTGGTAGTGGGATAACGGACCACGCCGAAACGGTGATACATGAAGACCGTCGCCGATGTGATTTCCTCGCCCGCCCGGGTGGTCCTGGGCAGAACCTGCCCTACCAATATCAAGAGCAAGACCAAACCCAGGTTGACAGGCAGTTTGCCGTTCGGAAACCGTCCCACCATGAGGCAATATACGCCGCGCATGAATTGCATGATAGATGTACTACATGATAGATGTACTAAATGCACTCGATTAACGAAGTGTTTAATATACTTGGTTAATTTGGCCAACAATTCATATGCTAGACTATCCACGCCGATAATCTGGCAGTATAGGGTTTTGGTCGTTCCATTCGAGGAGATGACGATGAGCGGCATAGTAAATGATAAAAGCTTCAATAGCATATTCCGTGACGGGCGCAGCCATTCGGTCTGGCTGGACAAGCCGGTATCCGATGTCACCATACAAGCGGTCTATGACTTGTTGAGCCTCGGACCGACATCGGCCAATTGCTCACCGGCGCGGTTCACTTTCCTGAGATCGCAAGAGGCGAAGGATCGGCTGCGCCCTTATATAAGCGCCGGCAATTTGGACAAAACCATGGCCGCGCCCGTTGTCGCGATAGTTGCCCACGATCTTGCTTTCTGCAATAAGTTTGCAACCCTGTGGCCGGGCAATGATCAAGTGCGCGGCTGGTTCGAGGGCAATGAACAGAAAATTCAGGAAACGGCTTTTCGCAATGGTACTTTGCAAGGCGCCTATTTGATCATCGCGGCCCGTGCTCTGGGTTTGGATTGTGGGCCGATGTCAGGCTTTAATGCCGATGGGGTGAACAAGGAATTCTTTGCCGACACCACCTTAAGGGTGAATTTTCTATGCAATCTGGGCCATGGCGATCCAGGGGCGTTGCCACCGCGCAAGCCGCGGCTGGCCTTCACGGACGTGGCGGAAATAATCTAACGGAGCCGGCCTGTAACAAAGGTCCGGATGTGGCTTGGCCGTGCCCGTTTTAGCTTTCGATACCGCTCAGCAGGCCTGTTCCGCCGCGATTGCTTACGATGGAAAATTGTTGTCCCACTGCCATGAACTGATGGAGCGGGGCCAGGCGGAAAAATTACTGCCTATGATCGAGGCCGTTCGGGACCAGGCTGGAATAGGGTTTGAGGATCTGGATCTTATTGCCGTCACCATTGGCCCCGGCACATTTACCGGGGTTCGGGTGGGATTGGCGGCGGCGCGGGCCTTGGCGCTGGTACAGGATATCCCTGTTCTTGGTGTCGGCACCTTGGAACTATTGGCCCAAGGGGCGCTGCGTGCGGCGTCAAATGCAGCCCTGCAGGCATTTGCGCCGGCGCCTGGTGAAGGCATGATAGCCGCGATCGATGCCCGTCGCGGCGAGCTCTATGTACAAACCTTCGACGCCGCCGGTCAGGCCGTGACAAAGGCCGCGGCGGGCCCAGCCAGCCCGGAATTTGCCCCACCCGGTCAACCGGCCGGCCTCATCGTCGGCACCGGGGCGGCCTTATTACAGGCGGTCCTGCCTGATTGGCGGTTGGCGCGCGGGAACCAACAACCCGATGCCGCGGTGCTGGCTCTGGCCGCGGAAGCATGGCGCCACCGCGCCGGCATGCAGCCACCGGCACCCTTGTATCTGCGGGCGCCGGATGCGCGAATGCCAGGTCAGGTTCCGCATTCGTCGCTCATTCCGGGGCCATGAATTTCAAGGTTTTAGCGGCTGATGCGGCCTGTTGCCGGTTATTGGCGGCGTTGCACGGCCGGTGTTTCTCAGAGGCATGGAGCGACGACGCCTTCGCGGGCCTGATGGCTATGCCCGGCGCGTTTGCTTTGCTTGTCAGCCCGGAAGGAGGGGAAATTTCTCCCCCCATCGGTTTCGCGCTAGCCCGGATAGCAGGCGGCGAATGTGAAATCATCACCATTGGCGTGTTGGCGGCACATCGCGGCGTAGGTGCAGGCAACTGCCTGTTGCGCGCGACGGCATCGCGGGCCAGGGAGTTGGGCGCGGCGGAATTGTTGCTGGAGGTCGCCGAAAATAATGTGGCGGCCATGGCCCTATATCGGGCCGCCGCTTTCGTGCCAGTGGGACGCCGCAAGGATTATTACCGCGACGCCAACGGTGTCGCGACGGATGCCATTGTGATGCGCCGTTCCCTAATACCACCTTGCGCTGATAGGGACCCATAGAGATCGTCTCCGCGCGCCCTTGGATAGGAGAGGAGGCGCCGGCGATGCGGGACATCGTCACGCCTTCACGACGCCATCCGAGGGTTCGCGGAGACGACCGGAACGGCGGCAAGACCCAACATTAGGCTTTTTCCAATACCAATAAATGGGGGCCATCGGGATTGCTGGCATCTTCCGGGCCTAGGGATATGATCTGGTGGCCATGTTCACGCACGGTACGCGGTACGTTCTGCAGCGGCTCCGCGCCCTGCAATCGTACGGTGACCTGTTCGCCACTAGACAATTTTTCAATTAATAGCTTGGTGCGAACAAATGTCATCGGGCAAATCTGATCAGTTATATCCAAAAAATGCTTGATTCTTTTGTTGTTCATTATCAATACCCCAAATACTAAACGTATCGCTGCAGCATAAATTTTTTGGTGTTGCGCAAATGACAATAAAAATCTAGGATCACGACTGCATTATAAATTTTCTGCATTTGAGATCATCTGATTTTCTTGGAGGAACTGGTTACATGGCTGAACAGGGCGCCGATCTTAGTGAACTATTGACGCTGACCGTTGATATTGTTGCGTCCCATGTATCAAACAACGGTGTTCCCGTCAGTGAATTACCACAATTGATTCAACACGTGTATACGGCATTAGCGGAACTTGGCAAGGAAGCGGCGCCAGTGGCTGAAAAACCGCAACCGGCCGTGCCTATACGCAAGTCCATTACGCCTGATTACATTTTCTGCCTGGAAGACGGCAAGAAATTGAAAATGCTGAAGCGGCATCTTAAAACCGCCTATGATATGACCCCTGACCAGTATCGCGAACGCTGGGGCCTGGCATCGGATTATCCCATGGTGGCGCCAAATTACGCCGAGCAGCGGCGGGATTTGGCTAAAAAAATTGGTCTGGGCACTTCGCGAAGCCGCCGTAGCGTCGTTTGATCGTGCTTCGGCACTGGTTTCGACACTGGTATCGCCAACCGGCCGGAGATTAGCCAAGGATGCCCGGTCAGATCGAACGGCTTTGCATAGAGCGCGGTCTGCGGATGACCGGGCAGCGCAAGTTGATCGCCAGGGTCTTATCAGAGGCAAACGATCATCCGGACGCCGAAGAAGTCTATTGGCGGGCCAGCAAGCTGGACCCGAAGATATCCATCGCCACCGTCTACCGCACCCTGCGCATATTTGAGAATTCGGGTATTCTTCAGCGCCTGGATTTCGGTGGCGGGCGGGCCCGTTTCGAGGGCGCGGAAAGCGACCATCACGATCATCTGATCGACAGCAGCAGCGGCAAGGTAATCGAGTTCCAGAATGCGCGGTTGGAAGAGTTGCAGGAGCGAATAGCCCATGATTTGGGCTATCGCCTAGTTGGCCATCGCATGGAACTGTATGGCGTCCCACTGCAACAAGACGGCGCCCCCAAGGATACGGATAGTGGCGGCGATGACAGCGCTAGTTGATCTACCCTGGCCATGCCCAGCCGCGGCGGGCTTATCAGCGGAAAGGCTAACAGTTGACGGCGGCGTGACTTCTTGACTATTTGCCCCTGATTGATAGTGTTTTGCCTGATAACATAGTGTGGAGCGCGATAAGGGAATGAACCAACATCGCCAGCGCCCGGATTTGATCCGAGCGCGCGGGTGCAAGAGCAATTGCAGGCGCCAGATAAGGCGTGAATTTTTTCGCGAGTTAATGTGCGGCCGCAATTGCAAACGTATTTGGCCTCCCTTGCCCCGATTATTACTTGCCTAAAAATCTTTTTATACGCACCTATGGGTGCCAGATGAATGTCTACGATTCTGCACGCATGGCGGATGTTTTGGCGCCGCTGGGCTATGCCCGGGTGGATGGGCCGGAGCAGGCTGACATGATCATCCTTAATACCTGCCATATTCGTGAAAAAGCGGCCGAAAAGGTATATTCGGAACTGGGCCGGTTACGCGATTTAAAGCAGCAGCGGGCCGCCGAAAACCCTGATGCACAGCCACCTATCCTTGCCGTGGCAGGTTGCGTGGCCCAGGCGGAAGGGGCGGAAATGCTGGCCCGCGCGCCATTCCTGGACATCGTTTTTGGCCCGCAAACCTACCATCGTCTGCCCGAAATGATCGCCCGGGCCGAACGCGCCACGTCTCAAGGGTGGCAGGGCGGTGGACGCAATGGCGGTCGGGGTGCCGGGGTGCTTGACACGGAGTTTCCTGTCGTCACTAAATTTGACCATCTGTCTAACGCCGCCGCCAGTACTGGCACTATGGCCGGGGCAGGATGCTCAGCTTTTCTGACCATTCAGGAAGGCTGCGACAAGTTCTGCACTTTCTGCGTCGTGCCCTATACCAGGGGCGCGGAATTCTCCAGGCCTGGCCTGGCGGTTTTGGTGGAATGCCGCGGACTGGTTGATGCCGGAGTGCGCGAGGTCACTTTGTTGGGCCAGAACGTCAATGCCTATCATGGCGTCGCGCCGAATGGCGGGACCTGGGACCTGGCCGAGTTGATTGTACAACTGGCCAAGATTGAAGGCTTGACCAGAATTCGTTACACAACTTCCCATCCCCGCGATATGAACGAGAGGCTATATGCTGCCCATGGCGATTGTGACAAGTTGATGCCCTATATGCATCTGCCAGCGCAATCGGGGTCGGACCGCATACTGGCGGCCATGAACCGCGGCTATACCGCCACCGAATATCTATCTAGTGTCGCGCGCCTGCGTCAGGCCCGCCCCGACATCGCGATCTCAGGCGACTTCATCGTCGGCTTTCCCGGTGAGAGCGAGGCGGATTTCGAGGCTACCATGGAGCTGGTGCGTGCGGTCAACTATGCCCAGGCCTATTCCTTCAAATATAGCGCCCGCCCGGGTACGCCGGCGGCCTTGCTGGAGACACAGGTGCCCGAAGACGTCCGGGCCACGCGGCTGCAGCGGCTGCAGACGCTGTTGGACAGCCAGCAACAGGCTTTCAATCGGCAAATGGTGGGGCGGCGCATATGCCTGCTGCTGGATCGCCGGGGCCGGCGGCCCGGCCAATTGGTCGGCCGCAGTCCCTATATGCAGGCTGTCCACCTTAATGGGCCCGCGACGATGCTGGGCCAATTGGTGGACGTGGACATTACCGCCGCCCACGCCAACAGTCTCGCTGGGCAATTGGTGGGTCAAGTCCTGCACGGGGGCCCTGAGCGGGCAACGCAGTCAGCGCCGGCAAATGTGTCGGGCAGCATGGAGCAGATAGTTTGAGTATGGCAACAAATAGTGGCGACCCAGCCTTGGTGATTGATTTCGATGACACCCGGCTGTTGGCGCCGCTGTTTGGCGAACATGATCGTCATTTGGCCCGTATAGAACAACGGTTGAGCCTCTCCCTGGTGCCGCGTGGCAACCGGGTTGCCATTCTGGGCGAGGAGCACTCTGCCCGCGTTGCCAGTGCTGCCCTGGAAGATCTCTATCAGCGCCTAAAAGACGGCCTGGAGGTTACCGTGGCGGATGTGGATGGCGCGGTACGCATGGCCGAGGCGCAGTCGACCGATGAGGCGGCGTCCCCACCCCCCACCGAGGCGCCGAAATCCCGGCGCCGGCGCGACGGCAAGCCGGCGGAAGATGATTCAGTCCCGCAACGGCGCACGACCGGATCGGAAGATACCCTAATACGCACCCAGAAACGGCTGATTACGCCGCGCTCTCCGAAACAGGCGGCTTATGTCAACGCCATGCGTCATCATGACCTGGTTTTTGGTCTGGGCCCGGCCGGCACCGGCAAAACCTATCTAGCCGTCGCCATCGCGGTTTCTATGCTGTTGGAGGAACAAATAGAGCGTATCATCCTGACCCGGCCAGCCGTGGAGGCGGGCGAGCACCTGGGCTTTTTGCCCGGCGCCTTGGAAGAAAAAGTCGATCCCTATATGCGGCCCATGTATGACGCTCTGTATGACATGATGCCAGGCGACCGGGTCGTGCGGCGCCGTGACGCGGGTGAAATCGAGGTTGCGCCCCTAGCTTACATGCGCGGACGTACGCTGTCCAATGCCTGTATTATCCTGGACGAGGCGCAAAATACCACGACCGTCCAAATGAAGATGTTCTTAACCCGTTTGGGCGAAAATAGCCGCATGGTGGTTACCGGTGATCCCAGTCAGGTTGATCTACCCGCTGGAACCCGGTCGGGTCTGCGGGACGCGATCGAGGTTCTGCGGGGAATTGATAGCATTAAGATTATTGAATTTAGCGCCGACGATGTGGTCCGCCATCCCCTGGTGGCCACTATTGTGCGGGCCTACGAAGCCCAGGGCAACGGTTCCTGATATTAGGTACGTGTCACGCAGGACGACAGCATGGGTCCTAATTCGCCAGCCGCACCCATGGGGCCGGCGGTTTGGCCGAGACACAGGAAGCTTTGCGCAAGGCAGCCAGCGTTGCCCTCGCCGATGACCGTTGGCGGCCCTTGGCAGATGCGGCCGCCGTGGCTGGTTTCTTAGTGTTGACGACCCTGTTTCTGATCCAGCCTGGCGGTGGCAACTTTGTGCGGCCGGCCGTCGATACCCTGGCCCTGAGCGTTTTTTATAACCGAGTTGACTATCCACCCACGGCGAACCCCTATGGTTCACCCCACAAAGGCGATGCAAATAAAGATGCAAATAAAGATCATCGTGTCTACCCCCTGCCCGGCGTGGCTGATTGATCTGCCTGAGGCGGTCACCACCGCGCAAGCGGCCGTATCGGCGGTCATAGCGGATGCGGGGCTAGCACATCCGATGATCGAAATCGGCGTGACCTTGACCGATGATGCAGACTTACGCCGGCTTAATCGGAAATACCGGCAACAGGATAAACCTACCAATATACTGTCCTTTACCGGAGACACGGCCTTTGACCCAGCCTTTGACCCTGCGAACGTGGCGCCTTTGCTGCTTGGCGATATTGTTCTGGCCCATGGGGTGGTCGGGGCCGAGGCCCGGGCGCAGGGCAAGACGATGTTTGCTCATTATTGCCACTTGCTGGTTCATGGTAGCCTGCATCTGTTGGGTCAGGACCATAGTGACGAGGGAGACGCCAAGGCGATGGAAATACGGGAAGTCGCGATCCTTGCCAGCATAGGCATTGCCGACCCCTATCAGGTCATGGACCTATCAGCCAACGTGGACAAACCTGCATCAGTGGACCTGAAATGAACGATCCATCAGCCTCCAACCTACCTGGCAAACCGCGAAACGGCGGCAAGGCCGAAACTGAAGGCGGTGGTTTTCTGCACTGGC
>CAUZBE010000022.1:0-16499 GCA_963577885.1 Alphaproteobacteria bacterium | reverse complement strand
GGCCAGGCCCGAGACGCCGTCGGGCATGAAGTAGATCACCAGTAAAACCGCAAAACCGAAGGGGGGCACCGCCGTGGCTGCCGGCATATTGCCGGCCGCGGCCGGCAGATAGATCACCAGCAGACTGCCGATTAGTGCGCCCCAGACGGAGCGGACGCCGGCCGACACGGCGCCGACCAACAGCAGAATGGAAAAGAACAGGCCGTATGAATCCGGCGCCACGAAATCCGCCAGCAGGCCGGTCAAGGCGCCGCCTATACCGGCATACATGGCGGATACACCAAAAATTGTGGTTTTGAACAGTGCTACGTTGATGCCCATGGGGGCGGCGGCTATCTCGTTGTCGCGGATGGCGGCCAGGGCCCGGCCGGATCGGCTGTTGATCAGATTGCCGGCGATCCAGAAAAACAGGATCATGATGGCCAGGGTGATGAAGTACCAATATTGATCGTCGTTCAAGCCCAGCCAGGCGGGCGGGCCTGGGCGATCCAGATAGACGCCGCTGACGCCGCCGGTCCAATCCTGCAAAGTTTCATGTTTCAAGACCTGGGGCAGAACCAGGGACAAACCCCAGGTCACCAGAATTAGATGCATCAGGCCAAGACGTAGCGCTGGCCAGCCGAACAGAAAGCCCGCGACGAAGGATACCACGGCTGCCACGGGCAGGGCGCCAAAGGCCGACGACCCGCCATGGTTCATGGCGATCGCGGTGCTATAGGCGCCAATGGCAAAAAAAGCGCCGTGGCCGATGGAGAACTGCCCGCTCAACCCCGTCAGCAGATTAACCCCCAGAATGGCCATGGCCAGCGCCCCCACAAGGGCCAGGGTATAGATGGTGTAATTGTCCAGCATGAACGGCAGCACTAGCGCCAACACCAAAAACAACGCAAATGCGGCCCGCTTCCAAGAGGCCGGAACGGCGCCTGGGTCCTTGCGAATTAGGCCCTGGTAGGCGCGGGCGTCTGTCATGGCCAGGTCCAGCGGCGGCGACGCCCGGGCCAGTTGGCCAAATTCAAGGCAGGGGTGCCAACGGGCGTAAGCCTGCCGCTCGCCGGAAAAATCAATAACGTCACGTTGACCCCAATGAACCGCCTACAAGAACACCGTTCTTATAGCGGCGCGCCGCGGCTAAGTCATCTTATGTGCACTATTCCGCCGCGGCGAGTGTTTCCGCCATCAGGGCGAGGTATTCGGGAGTGTAGTAGCCGCGTTTTTGTTCCAGGGCAGCATCGCGCATCTGGTAGCCGTTGCCGGCATGGGCCATCATCTGCGCCAACGGGGTCGGCGTGGTGACCGCCGGCCAGTGGCCCGGTTGCGGCCCGGCGCCTTCGGCGACGATGGCCAAGGGCTGGTCATCGGCCACGGCGGGGGGCTGGGTGATCTTCATGATGTCCCAACTGATCTCCAGCGGGATATTGTTAGGGTCAAAGAAATAGATCGACCATATGGTGCCATGATCCACGGCGCCGGAAACATCAAAACCGGCGGCCTCCAGTTTGTCCTTGGCCGCAAACAGGTCTTCCCGGTTTTCGCAGGTCAGGGAGACGTGGTCAAAACCCAGGGGCTCCCGGCTGGGCGCGCCGTGGGATTTTGGCTTCATGGGTTGGGCGCCTTCGTAGGCAAAAAAGGCGATTTGCGCCTCTCCCGCGCGGAAGAAATAATGGCGATAGCCGTCGTGGCCGATGCCGGCCTCCAGCGTCATGCCCAGCAGATCGCGGTAAAAGCGGATGGTGGCTTCCAGATCATGGGTGATGAACGCCAGATGATTAATCCCCGTTAAGGCCATGATGATCTCCATTCTCAAGGTTGCCGCCAAGATAATAGCAAATTTTCACCGTATCATGGCTTGCGACCTTATATGGGCGACCGAGCGGCCGAGACAAGCGGCGTTCGGGAAAACAATCTGTTGCCGGCAACGTTCCTACCGATGACCCGCCAGGGTTTCCGGTGCCCGGATTGGCAAGACATTAATACGTGGCCCGGCCGCCCGACAGATCGAATACGCCGCCGGTGGAAAAGCTGCAGTCCTCCGAGGCCAGCCAGGCGACCAGGGCGGCGGCCTCGTCGGTGCGGCCCAGACGGCCCATGGGGATGCGCGAGAGCATATAATCCACATGTTCGGGGGTCATTTGGTCAAAGATCGCGGTGCGGATCGCAGCCGGGGTGACGCAATTGATCAGCACACCCGCTTCAGCCGTTTCCTTGGCCAGGGATTTGGTCAACCCGATCACCCCAGCCTTTGCGGCGGAATAGGCGCAGGCGTTGGGGTTGCCTTCCTTGCCGGCGATGGAGGCGATATTGACGATCCGACCATAACCGTTGCCCATCATGTGCGGTATCAGGCTTTGACAGCAGATAAAGACCGCGTCCAGATCCAGACCGACAACGGATCGCCATTCGGCATAGCTATAGTCCCAACTTTTCTTAGCTGGGCCGGCGATGCCGGCATTGCAGACCAGAATGTCGATCTTGCCCTTGCCGGTAACGGCGCTATCACGGGCAGCAGCGACCTGATCGGGGTCGGTCACGTCAACCTTTACCCCCTGCAAGCGGTCGCCCAGGTCATTTGCCGCCAACATGGCGTCCAGATTGGCCTGTCTGATGTCCCACATCACCACCGCCGCGCCCGAGGCTAGAAACCGCTCGCTGATGGCCCGGCCGATGCCGTCCGCGCCGCCGGTGACAATCGCCGTACGGCCGTCCAGGTCGATTTTGTTCATCTCTTTACTCCTGACACTTCCGGGCCGTAATCAGCGCTTGTCGCGCACAAAGGGGAAAATCCGAGTCAAATCGGCGCCGGGTTCAGCGGCGGCGAAACGTTGCCAGATCTCCAGAAGATTGCGGCTTACGACCGCGGGAGTGTCCGCGTTGGTGACGTTTTCCACATACAGGCTGATGTCCTTAAGGTACATGGTATTGAGAAATTCCGCGTTGTAGGCTTCCGTCATTATGCGATTGGGAAACTTATCAGAGGTGGCGGTATTCTGACCCGACGAGGCGTTCAGTACATCCAGCATCGTCGACATTTCCAGGCCCTGGGTCAGGCCAAAGGCAATCGCCTCCGAGGTCCCGGTCATGGCCAGGCCGGAGAGGAAGTTGTTCAATAGCTTCATGGCCTGGGCTTGGCCGGGTTCCGTCCCCACATGAAAAGGGTTTTTCGACATTGCCTTCAACATGGGGAGGAGGGTTTCAAAATCCGCCTCCGCGCCGGCGAACATCAAGGCCAAGCTGCCCGCCGCCGCGCCGGCAATACCGCCCGATACGGGCGCGTCCATATAAGCCATGTGGGAACCCGCCAAGCGGCCGTGCACGGCCTTAGCTGCGGCGACACCGATGGTGGAGGTATCAATGATGGTGGAGACCGCGCGCTGGTTGGTCTCGATGATCTCTTCCGCGACCGAGGCCGAGACAGCGCCGTTGGGCAGGCTTAAAATGACAATCTCCGCCTTGCTGGCCACGGCCCCGACCGAGGCGCCAATGGCCGCACCGTCGGGCGCGCGTTCCTTAGTGCCGGCTGCATCGAAGCAGATCATGGGAAAGCCCGCGGCGGCGACATTGGCCGCCATGCGGCTGCCCATGGCGCCAAGGCCGATGAAGCCTATGGTTGGCTGTTGCTCAGGGGCCATGCTCACTCACCTCCCTTTTGTTCGTCCAGCACCTTGCGGGCGATGCGAAAACCTTCAACCCCCGCCGGCACGCCGCAATAGATAGTGATCTGTTCCAACACGTCGCGCAATTCATCCAGGCTGCAACCATTCTTGATAGCGCCGCGAAAATGAATTTCAAACTCCTGTGGCCGGTTTAGGGCGGCCAGCATGGCCAGGTTAAGCATGCTACGGGTTTTTTTCTCCAGCACATCGGAACCCCAGACCCCGCCCCAGCAATATTCCGTCACCAATTCCTGAAAATGGCGGTTAAAATCGGTGGCGTTGTTAAGAGCGCGGTCGACATATTCCTCGCCTAGAACCTCTTTTCTGACCGCCAGGCCTTTCTCGTAAATTGCCTTGTCCATGCTTGCCTCTTTTGTCCCTGTTGTGGAATTATTACGGCATCTTACGCGCTGTACATTTGATATGGCCAGCGCTCTGCCCCATTCTGTAGCCAGAAATATAAAATATGTGGGGAGAACGGCATGGGACGGGTAACCGACAAGATCGCTTTGATCACGGGCGGGGCCTCCGGCATTGGACGGGCCACGGCGGAATTGATGGCCCATGAAGGCGCCACGGTGGTGCTGAGCGATCTGCAGGATGGTGCCGGCGAGGATACCGTAGCCGCCATCACGGCCGCTGGCGGTAGGGCTCAGTACCATCATCACGACGTCACCGACGAGGCTGATTGGAAAAAGATCATCGCCGCGATTTTAGCCGAACATGGCCGCCTAGATATCCTGGTCAACAACGCCGGCGTGGGCGGTAATGGCCTGCCGGTGGAGGAAACGCCCCTGGAGCTTTGGCGAGCAACCATGGCGGTCAACCTGGACGGCGTTTTCCTAGGGGTAAAGCATGGCGTTGCTGCCATGAAGGAAAATAGCGGCGCGATCATCAACACCTCGTCAATATTAGGCGTGGTTGGCCTGCCATTGACCGCCGCCTATACGGCCTCGAAAGGTGGGGTTCGTCTGCTGACAAAGGCCGTCGCTATCGAATGCGCGGCGCGGGGCCTGAAGATCCGGGTCAATTCCGTGCATCCGGGGTTTATCGATACGCCCATGGTGGGCGGGGCTATCCAACGGGGCGGGCCGGAGCGGCGGGACGCGATCTTGAAATCCCAGCCGACCGGCGAAATGGGCCAGCCGTCGGACGTCGCGGAAGGTATTCTTTATCTGGCCTCCGACGCCGCGAAATTCGTCACGGGTAGCGAACTGGTCATCGACGGCGGCTATCTGGCCCGCTGATCTTTAATTACGAGAGGGAATTTCATTATGGGCGCACCTGAAACCTATGAAGTTTTTGCCATTCGCTATGGCACCGTGACCGGCCGGCTGCGGCGCGATAATTTTATCATCGCACCCAATCCCGAGATTGATCCCCATGATGGCCCGATGCCACTGGATTATTTCGTATGGGCTATCGTCAACGAAAACCGAACCATCGTTGTCGATACCGGCTTTGAACGGACGGAAGGCGACAAGCGTGGACGCATCATTACCCAGCTGCCCCGGGAAGGGTTGGAGATTATCGGCATCGATGCCAACAAGATCGAGGATGTGATCATCACGCATCTGCATTACGACCACGCCGGCACCCTGGATGATTTCCCCGCCGCCCGTTTCCATCTGCAGGAACGTGAGATGAACTACGCCACCGGCAAACACATGTGCCACGAGCCATTTGGCCATGCCTATGCCCCTGATCACATTTGCACGATGGTGCGCCGGGTATTCGATGGCCGGGTTGCTTTCCACGATGGTGATGGGCAGGTGGCGCCGGGGATTTCGGTGCATTGGATCGGCGGCCATACGGCCGGCGTGCAATGTGTCCGCGTGTTGACTAAGCGCGGCTGGCTGGTCCTGGCCTCGGACGCCTCGCATTTTTATGAGAATATGGAGGGGGTGGCACCATTTCCCATCGTTTATTCCGCCGCCGATATGGTCCAGGGCTATATTACCATGCGTAACCTGGCGGAGTCGGGAAAGCACATCATTCCGGGCCACGACCCCTTAGTGATGGCGCGCTATCCTCTGGTCCGCGACGGCCAGAAGGACGTCATTCGGCTGGATGTACCGCCAACGGAATAGGCGACCCTGTGCTCACGTGCCGTGCCGCACTGGCGTGGACAATAAACTTAGAACTGATTGGCGGTCAGGGGGTCTGCGTTGGCTTCCGAAGCCGCGGTGGCCAGAAGCGGCAGGAAACCAAGGGAAATCGTGGAGAACCAATGCTCATTTCGCCGCCAGTTTGCTATATCCATCCCGTGTCTGCGGGGTCTTCATGTTCAAAATACGGCCGGCGATCAGGGTGCGCAGGACTTGGGCGGTGCCGCCGCCGATGGTGAACATACGGGCATCGCGGACCATACGTTCCAGGGGGTTGTTGCGGGAATAGCCCGCCGCACCAAAGACCTGCAGGGCGTCGTTCGTCACCTTGATGGCCATTTCCGAAGTGAAAACTTTGGCCTGGGCCGCCGCGAGGGCATCGGGAAAACCATGCACCAGATTGGTTGCCGCGCCATGCACCAGGGCGCGGGCGGCGGCCAGCTGAATACTCATATCCGCTAGCATCCATTGCAGACCCTGGAACTCGGCGATCGGGCGGCCGAACTGCTCGCGCACCTGGCTGTATTCGAGGGCTTTTTCGTAGGCCCCCTGGGCCACGCCCAGGGCCACGGTCGCCGCGCCCACCCGTTGTGAATTATAGGCGGTCATCAGATCGGCGAAGCCTTTGCGCAGACCACGCGGCGGCACCAGCAAATTGGCGGGCGGCACCGCCATGTCCTCGAATATCACCTCCGCCTCCGGGATACCGCGCAGGCCCATGGTGGGCGCGCGGTCGCCAATGATAAGACCCTCGGTCTCGTCACGAATGGCGATGAAGCCGCCGATGCCCTCTTCCGCGCCATCCTGGTCATAGACCTTAGCGAAAATCAGATGCAGGCGGGATACCCCGCCCCCCGTAATCCAGTGTTTCTTGCCGTTCAGGATATATTGATTGCCGACCTTGTCGGCGCGGGTCGTCATGTCCGTGGCGGCGCTGCCGGCCTCGGGCTCGGTAATGCAGATCGCCGGTTTATCGCCCGACAGCACTAGGTCGGCGGCCAGGCGTTTCTGCTCTTCCGTGCCATAGGTCATGATGGCGCCGATGGCGCCCATGTTAGCCTCCACCGCGATGCGGCCGGAAACACCGCAGACCTTGGCCATTTCCTCAACCACCAGCACCGTCTCCAGATAACCCAGGCCCTTGCCGCCGTATTCTTTTGGAATGGTCATACCGAAGAAGCCGGCGTCTTTCAGGCTTTCCACATTATCCCAGGGGTATTGCTCAGTATGGTCCACCTCTGCCGCTCGCGCCGCGATCTCGCCTTGCGCCACTTCTCTGGCCTTTTGGCGTAGCCCCTCCTGTTCCCGATCAAGCATGGCTCTTCCCGTTCAAATTACGCTGTACATCAGCTAATATTTCGTAGGAATGGATCCGGGCCGAATGATCGTAAATAGAGCAGGCGATCATCAGTTCGTCCGCGCCCGTTTGTTCGATAAAGGGCGCCAATTGTGCCGTGATGGCATCTCCCGTACCATGAAAGGCGCAGGCTAACATGGCGGAGACCCGCATTTTTTCCGCCGGCGTCCAAAAATCCTCGATATCGTCTATGGGCGGGCGCAGCCGGCCCCGCGTGCCCCGGAACATATTGACGAACTGTTGCTGGGGCGTGGTGAATAAATATTGCGCTTCCGCCTCGGTATCGGCGGTGACAATCGTGGCGCCTACCATGACGTAGGGTTTGTCGAGCTGGGCGGAGGGTTTGAAGGTTTCTCGGTAGACCTGTATCGCCTGCATCAAGGCCTCCGGCGCGAAGTGGGAGGCAAAGGCGTAAGGCAGGCCCAGCATGGCGGCCAGTTGCGCGCCATACAGGCTGGAGCCCAGGATCCACAGGGGTATATTGGTATCCGTACCCGGCACCGCCTGGATCACCTGGCCCGGTTGCAGTGGCCCCAGCAGGGCCTGCAGCTCCAGCACGTCCTGGGGAAAATTTTCCGCCATCGCGGGATGGCGGCGCAGGGCCCGCAAGGTTTGTTGATCGGTGCCCGGCGCGCGGCCCAGGCCAAGATCGATGCGGCCCGGGTAAAGCGAGGCCAGGGTGCCAAACTGCTCCGCGATGACCAGGGGCGAATGGTTTGGCAGCATGACGCCCCCCGCCCCGACCCGCATGGTTTTAGTTCCGCCGGCGACATAGCCAATGGCGACCGAGGTCGCGGCGGAGGCGATGCCGACCATGTTATGGTGCTCCGCCAGCCAAAAGCGCTCATACCCCGCCGCCTCCACATGCCGGGCCAGATCGAGGGAATTACGCAAGGCATCCCCCGGCGTGGCGCCTTCGCGAACGGGGGCCAGATCGAGTACGGCGAATTTAGTCATCCAAGGCGCTTTCAAGATTTGGTTGTGAGGGGATCGGACGATAGCCTACCCTTATATGGACAATCGCATTTGAAAAAAGAGGCATAAGGTCATGGCGGCGGATTATCAAGGCCTGGAACTTACCACGGAAAGCGCGGCGGCGGCGGAGGGCTATAGCAATGCGGTGCGCGGGTATATGGGCTATCGGACCGATGTCGGCGGGCATCTGAAGGCCGCGTTGACGGCTGATGCCGAGATGCCTATGGCCTTGATCACCCGCGGCTATTTCTTTCACTTGTTTTCCATTCCGGCTCTCGAACGAAAGGCCGCGGACAGCGCCCAGGCGGCCCAGGCGGCGATCGCCGGGCGGGGCGCTACGCAACGGGAAAAATGGCATTTGGCGGCCTTGCAGGCGTGGAATGTTGGCGACATGTCGGGGGCGACGGATTGGTGGGAACAGATCCTGCTGCACCATCCTCACGATGTGATGGCTATACGCCTATCCCATTTCACCCATTTTTACCTGCATGGCGGCGGGGCGATGCGCCAATCGATCAACCGGATTCTACCCGCGTGGGGCGAGGACCGGCCCGATTTCGGTTTTGTTTTCGGTATGTCGGCGTTTGCCCACGAAGAGGCCGGCGATTACGGTGTGGCGGAGGCGGCCGGGCGGCGGGCGGTGGAGATCAACCCAAAGGATATTTGGGCCGCCCATGCCGTCACCCATATTTTTGAGATGCAGGGTCGTCAGGACGAGGGCATCGCCTGGCTGGATCGCCTTAGCCCCGAATGGGTAGATTTGAACAATTTCCGTTTTCACACCTGGTGGCATAAAGCCATTTTTCACCTGGAGAACGGCCAGCATGAGGCTGCGCTGGATCTCTATGATCGGGAATTCTGGGCCGAACCCAGCGATGAATACCTGGATTTCACCAATGCCGCCGCCATGCTGTGGCGCCTGGACTACCAGGGCGTCGATGTCGGCCGACGTTGGTCGGTCCTGGCCGATGTGGCCGAACGCCATAACAAAGATGCCATTCTGACCTTCGCCGATGCTCACTACATGATGGCCCTGGCCAAGGACGGCCGGGGCGAGGCCGCCCAAGCCATGCTGGATAGCCAGGCGGCGGCGGCCCAGGGCACGGGTGATCAGGCTCGGGTCGCGGCGGCGGTGGGGTTGCCGGTCTGCCGCGCCACCCTGGCCCTGTGCCAGGAAAGTGCCGGCGAGGCGGCGGATATTCTCCTACCCCTGCGCGATCATATCTGGCGCTTGGGCGGCAGCCACGCGCAACGGGATGTTTGGGCGCAAATGCTGTGCCGCGCGTTGCTGGAAGCCGAGCGGTTCGAGGATGCCCGCGGCCTGCTGGCCCAGCGCACCACCGAGAGGCCGAACAGCGCCACGTCATGGCGGTGGTACGCCGAGGCCCTGGAAGGCTGCGGCGAGGGCGCTGCCGCCGCCGCAGCCCGCGAGAACGCAGCTTAAACGCTTAGATTAAAGGCGATGGAAATGCGCTGGCGCTGGCCCAGATAGGGCCGTACGCCGTGGGACAGCCAGGCCGGGAACAGCATCATGCGGCCGGCCTTGGGCGGGATGGTTTCGCTGCTCCCCATGGCCAGGCCGCCGGGCACATTAAAGGCCAGCAGGGGTGCGTACATGGCGGGGGCGATGCCACGGGGATCCTGAATTTCGAATTCGCCCCCCAGGGAGGGATCCTCGCCAATGCCGCCGTCATCCACATAATAGGTACCGGACCAGAAGCTGCCCGGGTGGGTATGAAATTCATTGCCATGGCCGGTGCTGTTAACATTAGCCCAGGCATTGAGTTGCCAATCCACCGCCACTGCCTTGCCCTGACGGTCACAGGTCATACGGCTGGCCACGGCAGTTGCCTGTTTCAGGACCTGCTGGGCGCCGGTCCCGCCCCATTCCGCGAGATCCCAGCTGGATTGCCAGCCGCCGAGATTGGAATGGTCGGTGGAGGGATGGCTGGCCATCCGCGCCGCTATCACCGCCCGTAGAGCCATATTGATGCGGTCGCTGTCTGGTAGCTCGACCAGCACCATCGGGGTCGGGAACAGGCCTTGGCCTTGGATTTGTAGCTCGTTCGGTTGCGTCATGACGTCTCTATCATTGATATCAGGCTTTCTTGCCCGCGAACGGCGCCGGTTTGGCGTCGGGGTCCAGGGGCCAGCGGGCCCGCGCCGGCGTATCCAGGGGATCGTGCAACCCGGCGGCGAGGCGTTCCACCCCGGCCCAGGCGATCATGGCGCCATTGTCGGTACAGAGATCAGTTGGCGGCGCGACCAGCGCCAGGCCCCGCTCTCGACACAAGACATCCAGGCGCTGGCGCAAATGCAGATTGGCGGCGACACCGCCCGCGATGACCAGGTGGCCCAGGTCAGGGTAAAACGCCTGGGCCAGGGCGATGGCATTGCCAGTCCGGTCCACCATGACATCGCCTACGGTTTGTTGAAAGCTGGCCGCCACATCCTCAGCCCGCAGGCTGGAATTATTATCCAACAGCCGGCGCACGGCGGTCTTTAGGCCCGAGAAGGAGAAATCGCAGCCCTCGCGCCCGGCCATGGGCCGGGGCAAGCTGACGGTGCCCGGATCACCCCGTTCTGCTGCCCGTTGAACCGCCGGCCCGCCGGGATAGTCCAGGCCCAGCATCTTTGCGGTTTTGTCGAAGGCTTCGCCAACCGCATCGTCAATTGTCGTGCCCAGACGGCGATAGCGGCCCAGGCCTTCGATCAGAACCAGCTGGCAATGGCCGCCCGAGATCAGCAGCAATAGGTAGGGAAAGGCCAGATCGTCGGTCAGCCGCGCGGTCAGGGCATGGCCTTCCAGGTGGTTGATGGCTAGCAACGGCTTGCCGATGGCGGCGGCAATGGCCTTGCCGGTAACTAGGCCGACAATGACGCCGCCAATCAGGCCTGGCCCGGCGGTGGCGGCAACGCCGTCCAAATCCGAAAATTCCAGTTGCGCCGCCGCCATGGCCTGCCGGATCAGGCCATCGAGCTGTTCCACATGGGCCCGCGCCGCGATTTCCGGCACGACGCCACCATAAGGGCGATGTTCCGCCAACTGGCTAAAGACGATGTTGGCGCGGATGCAACGCGCATCGTCGACCACGGCGGCGGCGGTCTCGTCACAGGAGGTTTCGATGCCAAGTACGATCACAATTTTTCCAACGGCATGACAATTGACAAATTGGCGGCGCAAAAGTGCTTGCGTGGAGCTCAGGGAGGCCTTAGCACCGCCACTATGAACCCGCAACCTCGTATCGGCGATGTCCGTATCGGCACCCGTGGCTCGCCCTTGGCATTGGCCCAGGCGGAGGAAGTTAAAACCCGCCTGTTGGCGGCCCATGCCAATCTGACGGCGGAGGCCGTGGCGATTGTCGTGATCGCCACCACGGGCGACCGGATCCAGGACAAGCCGTTGCGGGAATTCGGCGGCAAGGGCCTGTTTACCAAGGAGATTGAGGAGGCGCTGTTGGCGGGCAAAATCGATCTAGCGGTGCATTCCATGAAGGACGTGCCGACCGAACTGCCCCCCGGACTGGGTATTGCCTGCCTGCTGCCCCGCGAGGACCCCCGCGACGGCTTTTTCTCACCCATCGCGGACAGCCTGGCCGCCCTGCCCCATGGCGCCGTCGTCGGCTCGTCCTCCCTGCGCCGGGTGGCCCAGGTGCGCCATATCAGGCCGGATCTAGTGGTGGTCGATTTTCGCGGTAATGTGAACACCCGTATGCGCAAATTGTCCGAGGGCGTGGCCCAGGCAACCTTTCTGGCCTGCGCCGGGTTGAACCGCCTAGGCCTGGCCGACCGGATCACGGCGCCGATCCCAGTGGATGTGATGCTGCCGGCGGTGGCCCAAGCCGTGATAGGCATAGAAATCCGCCTGGACGACAGCATTACCGCCAACTATTTGGCGCCTTTGCATCACCTAGAAACAGCCCATTGCGTGGCGGCGGAACGGGCCCTGTTGGCGGCCCTGGACGGCTCCTGCCGAACGCCCATCGCGGCGCTGGCGGAAATACATGGCAGTCAATTGACCCTGCGGGCCCAGGTTTTGCGGGTGGATGGCAGCGAATGTCTGGATGCCAGCCGCGATGGACCCGTGGGCGATGCCGCCGCCATGGGGCGGGACGCGGGCGAAGAATTGTCGGACCGAGCCGGGCCGGGTTTTTTTGCGGGCGTTTGAACCCATGCATCTGATCGTCACCCGCCCGCGCGCGGAATCGAAACGCCTGGCGCGGCACCTGCAGAGCCTGGGCCATCAGGTGCTGATTGAACCCATGTTGACCATTCAGCCCCTGGCAGCGGCCAGCCTGGATTTGGACGATGCCGCCGCCCTGTTATTGACCTCCGCCAATGGGGTCAAGGCGCTAGCCAGGCGTACGGAGCGCCGGGAACTGCCGGTTCTGGCGGTGGGCGCGGCAACCGCCGCCGCGGCGCGGGAGGCCGGTTTTACGGATGTAACCGAGGGCGCGGGCGATGTGCTGGCCCTGGCCGCCCTGGTGCGCCGGCGCTTCGCGCCCACGGATGGCGTACTGGTACATGTGGCGGGCAGCGCCGTAGCCGGCGATTTGGCCGGCGACCTGGCCCCCGAAGGTTATCAGGTACGCCGCGCCGTGTTGTACAGCGCGGAAACGGTGGCGCGTTTGAGCGCGGCCTGCCGTGCCGCGCTGACGGCAGGCCAGATTGAAGGTGTGCTGTTTTTCTCCGCCCGTAGTGCGGCTACATTTGTTAAGCTGCTGTTGCGCGATGAGCTGGGCGAGGTTTGCCGCGACATCGCCCTTTACGGGCTCAGCGCGGCGGTCGGGGAGGCGGCTGCCGTGGTACCCTGGCGCCAACGGAATATTGCCGCCCTGCCAAGCGAGGATGACCTTCTGGCATTACTATGAAAAACATGAGCACCGAATGGTAGACGAAAAACGACCCGGCCCCGATTCCAACGAGGACGTAGAAGGGGATGCCGAAGTAAACGGCACCCCGACTGAAAGTCCCTGGGGCGGGAGCATGGCCGAGGAGATTGAGGGGAAGGTAATGGCGACGGAGGCGCCGGCCAAGCGCCGGGGTGGCTTGGCGGCCCTGGCGGCCCTGGCCGTTTTGGCCTTGGTCATAGCCGGCCTGTATCTGTCCTGGCCCATCCTTCAACCCCGTCTTTTGGCTCTGTTGCCCTCAGGCGCGTCGCAGACGCTGGCGGCGGTGCAGGAACTGGATCACCGGGTGGCTCAGTTGGAGGCGGCGAATGAACGCCTGGATCTGGCCACCGCCGCCGTGAAATCTGCCATAACTGTCTTTTCCAATCGGCTGGGGGCGCTGTCCCAAGACGTTTCGGGCAGCGAGCTTCTGGCCGGCATGGGCAAAAAACTTAGCGGCCTGGAAGAGGGCCTGGCCCGGTTGGGTCAAATGGCCGGCGAGAACAACGCCGCCGCGCTGGCGGCGCTGTCGGCTGAAGTTGACGACCTGAAGACCCGCGTGGTTGATCTGGCCGACAGCCCATCAGGCCCATCCAATAGACCGGCTATCAGCAAAGCGGTCGCCGTCCAGACGCAACAGACCGCCGCCCTGGCCGGCGAGAACCAGGAACTGCGCCAGACCTTGGCGGCGCTGCAGGCGCGCTTGGAACAATTGGAGCGGACGGCCCAGGGCGCTGCCCTGGTGCGGCAAAAATCCGTTGCCGGCGAAGGGCTGGTGCTGGCGGTGGGGCAATTGAGCCAGGCCGTCTTGGCCGGCGGGCCATATTCCGCCGCCCTGGCCGCCGTCACCGCCCTGGGGGACGAAGATGCCGCCGTGCCGGCCACGGCGGTTGCACTTGTGCCCATGGCCAAGGCGGGCATTGCCAGCCCGCGCGCCCTGTCGGACAGCTTTGCCGACATGACCCGGGCCGTCTTGCAGGCGGATCATAGCGAAAGCAACGGATTTTGGCGCCGTACCCTCCACCAGGTCACCTCACTGGTGACCGTGCGCCGGGTAGGAGAGGTTGATGGCATGGAGGCCGACGCCATTCTGGCACGGGCCGAACGGCGGCTCGGAGCCGGCGAACTGGCGGCGGCGGCGGACCTGATCGCCGAGCTAGACGGCCCGGCGGGCGCGGCGGCGGCGGACTGGCTGGGCCAGGCCAGGTCACGCCTGGCGGCCCTGGCGGCGTTGGCTGAATTACAAAGCCGGGCGATAGCTGGGTTGGCGGGAGGCTGATGCCCAGGGCACTGTTGATATTTTTTGCTTTGGCCGCGCTGAGCGTCGGTGGGGCCTGGCTAGCGGATCGTCCGGGCCTAATCGCCCTGCAATGGGGCGGGCGGCAGATCGAAACCTCAATTGCCGTGGCCGCCACCGCCCTGTTAGCGCTGTTAATCGTGGTTGCTGCCAGCTATCGTTTTTGGCGCTGGTTGCTGTCCTCGCCTATGGCGCTCAGCTCGTTGCGGGCTGAGGGGCGTCGGCGCAAGGGCTATCAAAGCTTGTCCAGCGGTCTGGTGGCCGTCGCTGCCGGCGATCTGGCGGAGGCCAAGAAACTGGCCCGGCGCACGGCGCAGTTGCTGGACGAGCCGTCCCTGACCCTGCTGCTATCGGCCCAAGCGGCGCAACTGGATGGCGACGAAAGTGCCGCGCGAGGCTATTTTCAGGCCATGCGGGAGCGGCCCGAAACGGAATTTCTTGGCCTGCGCGGCCTGTTGGTGCAAGCCCGCCGGGCCGGCGACTGGGCCGAGGCGCTGACCCTGGCGCGCCGGGCCTTTGCCTTGCGTCCGGATGCGCCCTGGGTCGGGCAGGAGCTGTTTTCTCTGGAAACCGCGGCCGGCGACTGGACGGCAGCGGAAAAAACCCTGGCCCATACCGTCAGGCGTGAACTGTTAGGAGCGGCGGAGGCGGCCAGGCGCCAGGCGGTGGTTCTGTTCGCCCAGGCGCGGGCGGCAGACGACCATGGCGAGGACAAGCGCGCCCTAGACTTGGCCCGCAAGGCCCATGCTCAGCTCCCGGACTTCGCCCCCGCCACGGCGCTCGCCGGCCGCCTGCATGCCGTCGTCGGCGATCCGCGCAAGGCGCGGAAACTACTGCGCGAAGGCTGGCAGACGGCGGCGCACCCGGATCTACTGGCCGCCTGGCTGGATATTCACCCCACGGATGATGCCAAAGCGCGTTTAGACGCGGTGCAGAAACTGACCACCGACCACGAGTCCGACCCGGAAAGCCGCATGGCCCTGGCCCAGGCAGCCTTGGACGCGGAGGACTACGACCTGGCGCGGGAACACTTGCAGGCGCTGGATGCACAGGCCCCCGCCGCCCGCGTGGCGCGGCTGTTCGCCGATCTGGAAGAGGCTGAACTGGGTGACGGCGCCGCCGCCCGGCAATGGCTACGCCAGGCCGCCGCGTTGCCCGCTGACGCCACCTGGGTTTGTCAAAGTTGCGCCCAGCAAAATGCCCAATGGGCGCCCCATTGCCCCGATTGCGGCAGCTTTGATGCCTTCGCCTGGCGCCAGCCGCCCAGCGCCGGCGCTGTCCTGCCCTATTTGCCCAATGAGGCGGGGACCGAGGGGGCGGAAGTAGCTAGACCAAAATCAGTATTAAAATAGCTAGTTTAGGCCGCGACGGCGGCCCGGCGCTTGTGCGCCGCCCCGTGTAGCCGTGCGTCTTGGCGCACTACGTGAACGAAAGATCTCTAGGCCGTTGGCTTAGCCGCTCGTTCCAGGGGCAACAGCACCAGGGCCAAATTGGCCGCCAGTAGCCCGCCGGCCAGGAAGTAGAACACCGCCGCCAGCCCCCAGGTATCGGCGATAAGGCCGCCCGCGATGGGCGCGGCGGTAGCCAGCAAAGCCTGACTGCCGAACATCAGCGCGGTGGCGGAGCCGCCCAGGTTCGGCGGTGTCAGGTCCATCAGCCAGCTCTGCATCACCGGGCGCACTGCGAACAGGACAAAACCCAGCACCGAGATGCCGGCAATGAAGGTACCCGTATGGCCGATTGCCGCCAGGCCGGCGATCACCACGGTGGAGGCGGACAGGCCCGCCAGGACAATGGATCGGCGGCCGATCCGGTCCGACCAGGCCCCGGCGATGGGTGCGGCCAGGACGCCTGCTGCCTGCATCGCCGCCAGGGCGGCGCCCAATAACAGCGGCCCGGCGCCCAGGGTATTGGTTAGGTACAGGGGCAGAAAAGCCATCAGGCCGGCCTGGGCCATGGTGCGCAGGGCGGCAACCAGACACAGGCTCAGCACCGCCCTGTCGCGCAGCAGGGTTGCCAGACCGTGCCAATAGGCCGCTAGGCTCATGCCCTCTGCCGTAACCGCCGGCTTCTGGCCTGCCTGCCTTTGGGCGCTGCTCTGCCGGGGCAGAGCGGCGAACAGTAACAGGGCCACGGCCAGTGTAGGCACTGCGGCGGCCATGGCCGCCTGGGGCCAGCTCAACCACAACAGCAGGGCGCCGATGGCGAGGGGGGCCAGGGCAT